>DHJM01000037.1:1643-3106 GCA_002404335.1 Gemmatimonadales bacterium UBA4720 | reverse complement strand
TACGGAGTGCGCTGCGGATCGGTCGGGCTCCAGTATTGATAATCGAGCAGCGCGTCCGCGATTCTCGAATACGGCTGGTCCATGCGGATGATGTAGCTCCCCGCTGGAAACTGACGCAGCGCCGTGCGCTGCACCGAAAGCGGCAGGGTATCGAAGGGAGTGATCGCCGGCTTGATCGTGTCCGCTCGCGCGCTGTCCGTTCGCGGCCGAGGTGCGACCCGCGCGCTGTCTGCAACTCGCGGACGGTCGGCGGCCCTCGTGGTGTCGGTGCGCTTGATGCTGTCCGCCGGACGATCTCCACCAGAAGTAGGAGCACTTGGCGGCGTTCGCGGCCGCGGTACTGGAACCAGCACACTGAAAGGTGCCGTCGCGCGCGAGATCTCGACGTGCTGCTTCTGAAGAATCCGGAGCAGCTCCGCTTGCGCGCCCGGCCGTCTGTCGTCGGCCGGCAAGATGTACGCGGCCGGACCTTCCACTCGCGCCTTGAGAATCGACCTCTTGCTCTTCTCCCAGAAGTTCTCGAGGAATTGCTGGCGGTTGCTTGCGAAATAGCTGAGCGAGACGAGCAAGCCGGTCTCTTCGTAGTTGTTGTTGTTGCGGAGCGACCATTTCACTTTGGGGAGCGGCGGACTCTGCCGGTACCACGTGCGCGACGTCTCGGTCGGCGACAGCGTGCGCTCGACCGTTTCGGCGGTTCCTCCGTTTCCGAACGTCTCGTATAGACGGCTGATGCCGTTGTGCGTGGCCGCCATGAACATGAGATAGCCGGGCGACCACGTATCGAAGTTTCCGTGGGTGAAGACGCCTGGCATTCCGAGTCGCGTCATCTCCTGGACATTGTTCCAGCCGATCATCTGCCACTCGTTCGTGAGAAGCGGATCGAGCCAGGCGTTGTACGGCCCGTCTCCGACGGTATTGTCGTAGAGATATGGAACCGACTCGTGCAGATCGTGGAGCACCTGCGCCTTCCAGTCGAGATACGTGTTCATGACGTTCTCGGACAGCTTCAGCGTCATTGCCATCGCATCGCGGTTGTTGTCGTGCCCGACGTAGTGCCCCCAGTAGATAAGCGGCGGAGCAGTCTCGCCCGGATGCGCCATTCGCCAGCGGAAGAGATCCACCTGTCGGTCGCGCCCATCCACCTCGACGATGGGAGTGATGAGCGTGATCAGGTGATCGCGGATGTTCCTGATGTACGGGCTCTCATCCACAGCCAGTCGGTACGCGAGCTCCATCAGCGCCGTCGGCGCTCCCGATTCCGGAGAGTGAATCGTGCCCGTGATGTAGTAGACGGGCGTCGTCTGCGTGACGATTCGCGCCGCCTCAGCATCGTCCATGTTGATCGAGCGCGGGTCGGCAAGTTTCGCAAGATTCGCCTTGTTTCGGTCGAGGTTCGCGAACAGCGACTCCGACGCGACGGCGACGGCGATCATCTCGCGTCCCTCTTCGGTCGTCCCGATCGA
>DHJM01000037.1:1237-1558 GCA_002404335.1 Gemmatimonadales bacterium UBA4720 | reverse complement strand
GGAAGATTATTGCGCGCTCCAGCGATGTCGCCCAGCACTGCCTTGGGTGTCGGCACCGTGGCCGACGCCGGCAGATAGTCTACGAGTGGCGAGAGGAAGAACGACTCAGTCGTATACTCGCGGATTTTTCGCGTGTACTCCTCGTCGATCGGTTGATTCGGATCGCGGCCAGGGCGCGTGGCGGAAGGCGGAAGACCCGGCGAGGCGCTCGGCGTGGCGTCCGCTGCCTGCGCGTGCAGCCGTGCGGCACCGGCCGCAATGAAAAACGAGAAGAAGAATGCGAGTTTGCGTGCTGACGGTCTCATTTCCAAGCCTCGGTGG
>DHJM01000037.1:864-1185 GCA_002404335.1 Gemmatimonadales bacterium UBA4720 | reverse complement strand
GTCACTTGAGCTCGATCTTGCCGATGCGGCCGGTGCCGCTCAACGCGAGCCAGATGCGGCCACGTGTGCTGTCGACGGACATGTTCCGAACGATCGACCCGCGCGTGGGAATCTTGATCGTCTCCATTTGCCCGGATTTTCGATCGAACACGACGATGGAACCCGACCGCGCCTCGTCGTAGAAGATCCGTCCGTCGGGGGCGATCGCGATCCCATAGGGCGCGGAGCTTGTTCCGCCGGGCGAGAGCCATTCCTTGAACGCGCCGTTCTTCGGATTGTAGGAGCCGAGGTAGCCGCGCGCGAAATCGCTGTACCACACCA
>DHJM01000037.1:0-715 GCA_002404335.1 Gemmatimonadales bacterium UBA4720 | reverse complement strand
TACTCCTCGATGTGTCCCGTCCTCGGATCGAGGCGACCGAGCTTGGCGATCCGCTGCGCCGTGTACCAGACGCCTCCGTCCGGAGCGACGACGATGCCGTGCGGCCCCGACTCCGGCGTAGGCGTCGCATAGTCGGTGATCTTTCCGGTCGCAGGATCGAGTCGCCCGATGAAACTGTTCTGCTGATCCGTGTACCAGACGATTCCGTCAGCGCCTACGGCAGGATCGTGCGGAAAAGCCCGGCTGCGCGGAATCTGATACTCGACGACAGCGAGCGGCGATGCGGCTGCGGCGATCAACCCGAGCGCGGGAGCAATCCTGGCCAGCTTGCGAATAAGCGGGGTAATCATTCCACTCTCCAGCGATGCGTTCTCCAAACTGATGCACGCGCGCAAAGAATTCCGCCAGCATGGTGGGAAGATCGGTCTTTGGGCCGTGACTCCTAACTGGCATCTCTGCCTCTGAGATCTCGGATCCCGTTCAGTTCGGGTTCAGAGAATGGTCTCGAGCCAATATTGCCACTGTGCGTCGTGAAGGGTTGTCCAACCCTCCCTGCGCCAATAACTTCCGAAACTCTCCCGGAGAGATGGCCGAGAGGCTGAAGGCACCGGTTTGCTAAACCGGCATACGTGGAAACGCGTATCGAGGGTTCGAATCCCTCTCTCTCCGCTCGGCGGGTCCGCGCATCCAGTGTGGACCCGCTTTTCATTCTCGA
>DHJM01000143.1:4751-5297 GCA_002404335.1 Gemmatimonadales bacterium UBA4720 | reverse complement strand
AGCAACAGCGTGAAAATGGAGCCGACTCCTTCGGTGCTTTCAAGTGTCAGATCGCCGCGCATCGCGCGGGCGAGCTCCCTGCTGATGGAGAGTCCGAGGCCGACGCCCTGCTGCGTTGCCGTGGTCAGGTGTCTGTCTACCTGGACGAATGGCTCGAAGACGCGGTCGATGTCCACCGGACGGACGCCGACACCCGTGTCGATCACACGCACTCGCACGACGCTGGCATCGCCTTCGCAAGTGACGCCGACGCTGCCGCCAGTGAGCGTGAATTTGATGGCGTTGGTGATGAGATTGAGCAGGATCTGCTGGAATCGCTCGGCGTCGGCCGCGACCACGATTTCGCGCGCGCATGGCGTGGCTGTCAGCGTCACGCCTTTCGCCTTCGCCTGTAGCGCGCAAAGTCCCTCAACCTCGGCAAGCACCGGGCTTACCAGGATCGAGATTACGTTGAGCGGCCTCGCCCCTTCGAGTCTGGCGATCGTAAGAATGTCGTTGATGAGGCGGAGCAGATACGCGCTCGCTCGCTTGATCCTGCCCAGGTCC
>DHJM01000143.1:1273-4678 GCA_002404335.1 Gemmatimonadales bacterium UBA4720 | reverse complement strand
TGACTCATCGCGCGCAGGAATACCGTCTTGGCATTGTTCGCGTGCTCGGCCATCAGGCGCGCGTCGCTCGCTTCCCCGAGCGCGGCCGCCGCGGCAATGCGAAGCCTCACGCGGTCGAGCGCCTGCGCGCAATAACGTGCAACCGTGTCGGCGAAGTGCCTGTCGAGCAGCGTGAATTTGCGAGGACCCGCGAATCCAAACGCCAGCGCCCCGACCGCAAGGCCGGCGATCCCAAGGGGAAGAAAGATCCACGCGCCGCGCGAAATGCCCTTGCTGACGTTCTCGAACTCCGGATACCGCGCGACCATCTCCTCGAACGATTCCAAGTAGATGGGGTGGTATTTATCAACTGCTTCGGCGTATGGACCGAGTGACCGCGGGGGCTGTAGATATTCGAACGACCGCATGACTGGATCGAGTGAGCCCGATTCGCGGAGGAGAGTCAAATGCTGTCCGGGTTCGGCAGCGACCACCACTGCGCCGGCATCGCACTCGAGGGCGAGGATGGCTTCGCGGAGAACGGAATCAGCGACTTCGTCCTGCGTCACCGTGTTGCTCAGTGCAGCCGTGATGTTTTGCAGCCGGGCCAGTCGCGCCGTCGCGCCATCAGCGATCGCCTGGGCCAAAGCGATCTCCTTCGTGTGACGATCCAGCTGCGCGTTTACGGACTCGAGCTTCTCGAGCGCACCGCGCAGCTTGTCCCCGGAGGCCTTGATCCGTAACAGGTTTCGAACCCGAACGGATAGTTCGCCACGGTCCACAGGCTTGGTGAGGAAATCCTCGGCCCCCGCGCTCAGCCCGAGCATCCTTGAGTTGCGGTCGTCCAGAGCCGTGAGCATGACGATGGGAATGTTCTTCGTGGCGGAATCGCTTTTAAGCGTGGCCGCCAAGTCATACCCGTTCATGCCGGGCATCATGACGTCGAGCAGGATCAAATCGGGCGGTTGTCTCGCCACCAGGGCAAGCGCTTCTTCGCCGTTGGCCGCGCTCAGGAGCAGATAGCCTTCCGGCTTGAGCATGACATCCAGGAGCTCTCGATTGTGACGCTCATCGTCCACAATGAGAACGCATGCCGGTTGTTGGCTGGTGTCGTCGGTCGTTGGATTCATTTTCAGAGTCTGGGACGCCATCCTACACCGTCGCCTTCGGGAGCCGAGCCGCAATGGTCGCGAGGAATTCGCGGTATGCGAGGGGCTTGGCAATGTACCCGTCACAGCCCGCTGCGCGAATGCGCTCTTCGTCACCTTTCATCGCCAGAGCGGTCAGCGCGATCACCGGTATGTCACGCGTTGCTGCGTCCCCCTTGAGTACGGCGGTCGCCTGCAAGCCGTCCATCCCAGGCAGCTGAATATCCATCAACACCAGATCCGGTTGCTCAGTGCGAGCTAGCGCCAGGCCAGCCTCGGCGTCCACAGCGCTGAGCACCGCGTAGCCCGCGGACTTCAGGAGGAAGGTCGCCAACGTCATGTTGGCGGGATTGTCCTCTACCACCAGGACTGTTGCCACGTCAGGCTGTCGCGTGACGACCGGCCATCGCTCTCCGAACTTCGCCGACAAAGCGGTCACGGTCGAAGTTCGCCTTTTCCATGATCGTCATCACATAGCCGCTGAGTCGGTCGCGATCCTCCGCGGTGATGTGTTTGGCGGTGACCACGAGGATCGGTATGCTTGCCGTCCGCGAGTCTTCGTGCAGAGCCGCCACGACGTCGAAGCCGCTCACCTCTGGCATCATCAAGTCGAGCACGATCAAATCTGGAATTTCGCGGCGCGCGGCATCGATCGCCTCCTGACCGCCGTATGCTCGTAGCACGGTGCTGGCCAGGCCGAGAACCCGAACCGCGATTAGCTCAACCGCCTTGGGATCGTCGTCGACAACGAGGATCTTGAGGGTGTGACCCTGGGGAAGCGGAAACAGGCCTAGTCCGACGAGCGCGTCATACAGCTCCTGACGGGATATTGGCTTTTGCATGACGCCAGCTGCGCCCAGCGCGTAGCCTTTCTCAGGATCCGCAACGATCGAAATGATCACGACGGGAATGTGTTTGAGGGTCGGAGTCTGCTTGATTCGACCGAGGAATTCCCAGCCGTCCATGTTCGGCAGCATGATGTCGAGCGTTATCAACGCCAGCGGTTGACGCGCCGCGAGAACGAGCGCCGTCTCGGCGGTCGCGGCGTGCAGAACTACGAAGCCTTCCGCCTCGAGTTGCACGCGAATCAAATCAGCCGACTTGAAGTCGTCTTCAACCACCAGCGCGGTAAGCGATCCCGGCAACGCCGAGTCTGGCAGGGCGGGGATGGGTTTGGCCGGTGTCAGCAGCATTCCCTCCGCTGGGCGAAACGGGAGCCAGACGGTGAACCGTGAGCCCTTGCCCACTTCGCTTTCAACGGCGACTGCGCCACAGTGCAGGTCTGCAAGGAGCTTGACCATGGCCAGGCCGAGTCCCGTGCCCTCGAACTTGCGCGCGAGGCCGCTGTCGATCTGACTGAACGGCTTGTAAAGAAGCTCCAGTCCGTCCGGTGAGATGCCCATACCGGTGTCGGTGACAGTGATCTTGAGAAACTCCGTGAACTCGCTGTCGGCCAACGGGAAACTCCTACCGATACTGGATTCGGACAGCTGGCCGACTTCATCTCGCGGGACGCGCGTCGCTCGCAATGTGACCTCGCCGCGTTCGCTCGTGAACTTCACGGCGTTCGAAAGGAGGTTGTAGACGATCTGTTTTACCTTGCGCGCGTCACTGCGAATCGCACCGAGGTATTCGGGTGCATCCATGGTGAGATATATGTTGCGAGCCGCCGCTTTCTCCCGGATGATGGACAGGCTGTTCGCAAAGAGCGAGGACACCTGCACGGGCTCCAGATCGAGCGTCATCTTCCCTGCTTCGATCTTGGACAGGTCTAGGATGTCGTTGATCAGCGACAGGAGATGCTTGCCACTGTTGAAGATGTCGCCCAGGAAGCCACGCTGCTGATCGGTCATTTCTCCAACGAGGCCGTCGACGAGCACCTCGGAGAAGCCGATGATCGCATTCAGCGGCGTCCTGAGCTCGTGTGACATGTTGGCGAGGAATTCCGACTTCATTCTGCTCGCCTCTTCCAGCTCGACGTTCTTCTGCTGCAATCTCTGCTCGAACAGCTTGAGCTCGGTCACGTCGCGCGCCGCGACGAATACGCCCTGAAGGACCCTGTCGCGGTCATGGAATGTGCTGGCGTTGTAAGACACGACCGTTAGCGTGCCATCTCTGGCGCGCGCGGTGAGCTCATAGTTGGTGACCTTGCCCTCGCTCAGGACCTGGTTGATACCAGCCTCGGCGTGAGTCGGATCGGTGAAGTAGTTCTTGAACGGCGCGCCGATCAGCTCGTCGCGAGTGGCACCGGTCAAACCCTCCATCTGCTTGTTGACGT
>DHJM01000143.1:496-1194 GCA_002404335.1 Gemmatimonadales bacterium UBA4720 | reverse complement strand
TTGACGTCGGTGATGATGCCGCGCGGATCGGTGGTCATCAGCGCATCGATGTTGGATTCGATGAGCGAGCGCGTGTAAAAATGTTGATCGCGCAGCCTCTGATCGAGCTTCATTCGCTCTTCTTCTACCTGCTTGCGGGCGGTGTTGTCAGTGCCGATCAGCAGGTATCCGATGATCGAATCCTGCGCATCGCGTAGCGCCGTGACCGAAACGACCGCCGGAAACCGGCTCCCATCCTTTCGGATGTAGGTCAGCTCGTAGATATCTTCGATGCCGCGCGAGGCCTTGAAGACCAGCGCCTCGAACCCCGGCGTGATCGGGGTTCCGAGTTCGACGCTCAACGCCTTGGCGCGCGAGATGACTTCCTGCGGATCCGAGATGTCGGCCGGTGTGATCTTGTTCATTACCTCGGCGGCCCTGTAGCCCAGCATCCGCTCAGCGCCGACGTTGAAAATCTGAATGACGCCTTTGGCGTCGGTGGCGATGCTCGAGAAGTTGGCGCTGCTGAAGATTGCGCTCTGGAGGGCGCCCGCCTTGAGCAGCGCTTCCTCCGCCTGCTTGCGGGCGGTGTTGTCGGTTCCGATCAGCAGGTAGCCAATGATGGCACTCTCCGCGTCACGCAGTGCCGTAACGGACACAACCGCGGGAAAACGGCTCCCGTCCTTCCGGATATAAGTCAGCTCGTAGATGTCTTCGAT
>DHJM01000143.1:0-341 GCA_002404335.1 Gemmatimonadales bacterium UBA4720 | reverse complement strand
GTTCCGAGCTCGACGCTCAACGCCTTGGCGCGCGAGATGACTTCCTGCGGATCGGAAATGTCGGCCGGCGTGATTTGGTTCATCACTTCGGCGGCCGTGTATCCGAGCATGCGTTCGGCGCCGACGTTAAAGATCTGGATGACACCCTTCGCGTCCGTGGCAATGCTCGAGAAATTGGCGCTGTTGAAAATCGCACTCTGCAGGGCGCCAGCTTTGAGCAGCGCATCTTCGGCCTGTTTGCGCGCGGTGTTGTCGGTGCCGATCAGCAGATAGCCGATGATGGCGTCCTGCGCGTCGCGCAATGCCGTGACGGACACAACCGCCGGAAAGCGGCTGCCATC
>DHJM01000081.1:2341-2657 GCA_002404335.1 Gemmatimonadales bacterium UBA4720 | reverse complement strand
GGCGGGGAAATGGTGCTGCGTTGCCTGCGCGTGAAGCCTTGCTGCGACCGCAAGTCCGAACGCCCCCAGGCCGGCAGCCAACGATGCGTGCAGTGCCGTTGTTCGAGACGAGCTACGCAACCGAACCTGTTCGTAGACTATGTGCGCGGCGAACGCGGCGGCGCTGATCACCCAGGCGGCTAGCCGCCACGCAACCCGTACCTGATCGGACCCAGCGGACCCGGCGAGTGCCCCGAAGACGAGTCCGGCAGCAAGGTACAGGACGCCCACGAGCAGCACAGCCCGGACCCACCGCATGTGACCTGTTGCGTTCATA
>DHJM01000081.1:0-2139 GCA_002404335.1 Gemmatimonadales bacterium UBA4720 | reverse complement strand
CTTGCCGTTCGCGCTCTCGAGCCGCAGAATCAAGGAGCCACATGACACGCTTATCTGTCGCCGCGGCCGCGGTTCTTCTCACTCTCCCCGCGCTCGCCGCGTATTCGCAGGAGCACGCACATCCCGAGGCGGCGCCGACTGAAAAGTTGGGCACCGTTCACTTCGCGACGTCGTGCAGCCCCAGCGTCGCGCCGCAGTTCGACCGCGCGGTTGCGCTGCTCCACTCCTTCGAATTTGGCGCGTCGATCCAGGCCTTCAATGCAGTGCTCGCTGCCGACTCCTCATGCGCCATGGCGGACTGGGGGATCGCGCTCAGTCGATGGACCAATCCGATGGCGGCCGGAAATCGATCCGTCGCGCAGCTCCGGCAGGGCCAACAGGCCGTCGACGCCGCGACGCGACTCGGCGTTCACGCCTCCGACCGTGAGCGCGGCTATATACACGCCGTCAGCCAGCTGTACGACGATTTCGAGCACAAGGATCAGCGGACGCGAGTCGTCGCGTACGCGAGCGCGATGAACCAGCTCGCGATGCAGCAGCCGGCAGACACCGAGGCCATGATCTTCTATGCGATCTCGCTCACCGCGTCCGCGTCGCCGACGGACAAGACGTACGCAAATCAGCTGAAGGCGGGCAGTATTCTCGAAGCGCTCTGGGCGAAGCAGCCGAATCACCCGGGGCTCGCGCATTACATCATTCACACCTACGACTATCCGGCGCTTGCTGACAAGGCACGAGCGGCAGCGGCGCGCTATGCGAGCATCGCGCCGTCCGCCGCGCACGCGCTGCATATGCCGTCGCACACGTTTACCAGGGTCGGCATGTGGCAGGAATCAGTCGACGCAAACAATCGGTCGATCAAGGTCGCGCTGAGCACCGGCTCCATCGCAGAGGCGTTGCACGCCGCCGACTACGACATGTACGCGTATCTGCAGATGGGAAAGGAGTCCGAGGCGAAAGCGATTCTCGACGGACTCCCGGCGCTCGCCGCGCGCTTCGACCCCAACGCAATTACCGGCGCCGCGCCAGGCTCCGCGGGTGTGTTCGCGCTGGCGGCGATTCCGGCGCGCTGGGTGCTGGAGCGGAGTGCCTGGGCGGAAGCCGCCGCGCTCGAGCCGAAAGCGAGCGCCTATCCGTACACGGAGGCGATGACATACTTCGCCCGCGCGCTCGGCGCGTCGCACATTGGCGATCTCCCAAAGGCAAAGGCGGCCGTCGATTCGCTGGCGTCGATTCAGCAGCGGTTGAGC
The DNA here is from genome assembly GCA_002404335.1 of Gemmatimonadales bacterium UBA4720. Lineage (GTDB taxonomy): Bacteria > Gemmatimonadota > Gemmatimonadetes > Gemmatimonadales > Gemmatimonadaceae > UBA4720. The sequence goes on along the minus strand of DHJM01000081.1, from coordinate 889 downwards.
GCGACGGGCGAAGGATACTGGTCGGAGCAGGTGGCCATTCAGCATCTCGCCGCGCAGGCCTGGCTCGATCTCGCCGAGCACCGGGAGAACGATGCTCTGATGCGCATGCGCGAAGCCGCCGCGCGTGAGGACGCGACCGACAAAAGCGCTGTGACACCCGGGCCCCTGGCGCCGGCGCACGAGCTGCTCGGCGATATGCTGACGGAGCTCAAGCGGCCGGCCGAGGCGAGCGCGGAGTATCGCGCGACGCTGCAGAAGGAGCCGAATCGACGGCACGCGCTCCGTCGCCTCGGCGGCTTGAAGTCGCATGATTAGGATCCCCCGATGAACGGCCTGCCCCCGCTAGCTTTGGACCCATGACCAGCAAAAAACCAACAATTGCGATTCTCACCGGCGGCGGCGACGTCCCCGGCCTCAATCCCGCCATCAGGGCGATCACGATCCGCGCGCTGCGCGAAGGGTACCGCGTTATCGGCATTCGGCGCGGTTGGGCGGGACTCGTCGACTACAATCGCGACGATGGCGCCGACAACTCCGAAAGCGTGGTGGAGCTCTCGGAGGCCGTCGTGAATCGCGCCGGCCGCAGCGGCGGCACTTTTCTCCACACCTCTCGAACGAGGCCAAGCCACCTGCCACGCGCGCGCGTGCCGGCGCATCTCACCGGCTACGACGAGCCAATCAACGACGTCACGAAGGACGTGCTCCGGAACCTCGGGCACATCGGAGTCGACGTACTGATTCCGATCGGAGGCGACGACACGCTCAGCTACGGCAAACGCCTGCACGATGAAGGCGTACACGTCGTCGCCATCCCGAAGACGATGGACAACGACGTGTACGGCAGCGATTACTGCATCGGCTTCAGTACCTGCGTCACGCGCACGATCGA
>DHJM01000103.1:0-8565 GCA_002404335.1 Gemmatimonadales bacterium UBA4720 | reverse complement strand
GTTGAACCTCGGACCTCACGCTTATCAGGCGAACGAAGGGGTGTAAGAAGTCCGGCAAGAAACCTGTAAATCGTTGACGGACGGCGTGATCTGCCGTAGTTCACCCTTCGCGATGCCGGATAATGTCGGAGTCAATCGACAGCTGAATCGACAGCAAGGAAGGTCGCGCACCAAGGTTCTAACTTCAACACATGAGATCCTAAGAACCAGTCGGCCGCAAACAGGTTGCCGGAGCACCGTTGTGATCTCGTTCCAACACCGCACTGCGTGAGTACGTCAGGCCGATTCAATGGGCGGCGGCGTTACGCGGTCTAGCCATTCCATGCTCAGAACGGTATGATCGCATGCCTGTCAAATTCGGAGTTTCGCGGCATGCCCGAGCCCGAAGTCAATCGCCGTGAGTTCGTATTCGGCCTCACGGGTATCGCTACCAGCACCTGGCTTGCGACTCATCTCTCCGAGCTTCGCGCTATCGCCGCCTACGCCGGGTCGATTGCCCCCGGGGAACCCTACGAGTTCTTCACTCCCGAGCAGGCTCGCGAATTCGACGCGATCAGCGCCCAGATCGTGCCTACGGACGACACACCAGGCGCGCGTGAGGCGCACGTCGTCCGGTTTGTCGACCGATACGCCGCCACCATCGGTAAGGCGGCGCAGCCGGGTTGGCAACGGGCCTTCAGCGATCTCGGCGACGCGGTCGCGAAGAAGACGCCGGGGAACCGTTCGTTCGCGGCGCTGAGCGATGCCGAACAGATCGCGTTCCTCACGGTGTTAGAGCAGGCGCACCCGGGGGGCTTGGGCGGTTGGCGGTATTTTACCATGCTCGGGATGTTCTCACACCCAATGCATGGAGGAAACTTCAACAAGGTCGGGTGGAACCTGATCGGGTTCGAGGACCGGTACTCGTGGACTCCGCCGTTCGGGTACTACGACCGTGTTTGATGCCATCCATCAACACACGATAGCGCCCACTCCCCTGCCGCACATGAAGACGTACCGGCCCAGCGACGAAGTGGATTTCGTCATCGTCGGCTCAGGGGCGGCGGGCGGCGTCATGGCGCACGAGCTCTCACGCTCCGGCTTTTCCGTGGTCGTCCTCGAGCAAGGCCCGTGGCTCACCGAGAAGGATTTCAGCCACGACGAGCAGAACGACATGTATCACCCCGAAAAAAGTCTGAGGCGAACGCCCCCGCAGACTTTCCGCGCCAAGGAAGCGGATACCGCCAAGACAGCCGACGGGATCAACTACGGTTGTCTGGTCGGTGGCGGAACGGTGCATTTCACCGCCAACTACTGGCGCTTCCCGGAGATCGAGTTCGAGCAGGCCACACGCTTGGGAGTCCCCGACGGATCGAGCGTGGCGGATTGGCCGATCACGTACAAGGATCTCGAGCCATACTACACGAAAGTCGAATGGGAGATCGGCGTTTCGGGCAAGGCCGGAAATCCTTTTGAGCCGCCGCGAAGCAGGGGATTCCCCGTTCCCCCGTTGCCCATCAAATCCGAAGGCGTGCTGTGCGAGCGCGGTGCAAAGAAACTTGGCTGGCACGCGTGGCCAGCGCCGATGGCGATCCTCTCACGTCCCTATCGCGGGCGAGCCGCCTGCGTCGCGTGCGGTTTGTGCGGCGGTTACGGCTGTGAAGTGAAGGCCAAGTCGAGCACCCTCGTCGCGATGATTCCGGGCGCCGTGGCCACTTTGCGGTGCGAGATCCGGCCCGATAGCTACGTCCGCAAAATCGAGATGGGACCGAACGGCCGCGTCACTGGTGTCACGTACTTCGACAAGAACAAGAAGGACGTCTTCCAACGCGCCAAAGCAGTTGTGCTATCGGCCAATGGCATTGAGACGCCCCGGCTCCTCTTACTTTCTGCGACCAATGCATTCCCCGACGGTCTCGCCAATTCGAGCGGACAGATCGGACGCAACCTCATGTTCAATGGGGGAGGCGGCGCGTCGGCCCTGTTCGATCACGAGGTCAACGGCTGGAAGGGCGTCGACGTATCTCGCGTCATCTGGGATTTCTTCGAAGTCCCCAGAGAGTTGGGTCTTTATGGTGGCGGCGGGTTCGATATGCGCGGCAACCACTATTCACTCGGTGGCGGAACGTGGGAAGGCGAGCCGACGTGGGGACGCGCCTGGAAGAAGCGGGCGAAGGTATATCATAACAACTGGTGTGAGGCGGGCGCCCACGCCACTCTCCTTCCTGTTTCAACTAATCGCGTCGACCTCGATCCTGTGGAGAAAGACGCTTGGGGGCTCTCAGTTCCACGCATAACGTTCACCGTGCATCCGCAGGACACTAAACTTTACGAGTGGTTCGGCGCGCGCTCGCGGGAACTGCTGCAAGCGGCCGGCGCCGCCAAGGTCACCGAGGGCCATGGCGGGGGTCGGGCTACCCAGCATCTACTCGGCACTTGCCGCATGGGCAAAGATTCGAAGACGTCCGTCATCGACGCTGATCACCGCACGCACGATGTGCCCAACCTGTTCATTGTCGACGGCAGCAGCTTCGTCACATCGGGCCGCGGCCAACCGACGATGACCATTCAGGCGCTGGCTTTCCGCGCTGCCGATCGCATCACGCAACTGGCGAAAGCGCGGAGCATTTAGGAGTACGATGGGTTTGCCCTTTAGGGGCGTGCTCCTAACCAACATCATGAGCTACGGCGGTCTGGACACCGTCCGATGGTCCGGACCGACCGATCGACCGACCCGCGATTCATCCTGCGTGAGGTTGGGCCGGTCACTCTTCGGACCTAACGCCCATCAAGCGAGAGGTCGACCGTAGACCTATGGGACTTGACTCGCAAATCCGGACAAGTGGCAGACGATGATTGCTGCTTGCGCATTTGGCAGTGGGTGACCGCCAATCATCACCGAACTTGCCCTAACGGAATATTCGAGATAGCATCGCTAGAGCCTTGGGCCGGGCTGGGATGCGATTGTCACCGCATCCGAAACGCCGTTCACATTTCCTTTACTCGAATCTTCATGCGCCTCCCACATCGCTCGCTGATTGGAATCGTCGCGCTCGCGTTCGCGACGGGCAGCTCGAAACCGCGGGACGACCTCGACACGTTCGTCATGACTCAGATGGCACGTCGCCACATCCCCGGCTTGTCGTTGGTCGTCGTACAAGACGGCCGCATCGTCGCGGTGAGAGCCTATGGCGTAACGGATACGAGCGGCGGGAAAACGGTGGACACGACTACACTCTTCCAGGCCGGCTCCATCAGCAAGTCCGTGTCGGCGCTCGGTGCGCTGCACTTGGTCGAGCAGCACAGGCTTTACCTCGACACGGATGTCAACGCGACTCTCAAGACGTGGAAAGTGCCGCCCAGCCAATTCACGTCCACAAAGCCCGTAACGCTCCGCGGGTTACTGTCGCACACTGCCGGTCTTACGGTCCACGGTTTTCCCGGCTATGCCATCGATGCGCCCAAACCCACGCTCGTCCAGGTGCTCGACAGCTCGGGTCCAACCAACACCGCACCGATTCGCGTCGAAGCGGAGCCCGGCTCACGGTGGAACTACTCGGGCGGCGGTTACACGATTATGCAGCAGATGATTCTGGACGTAACGGGTAAGACATTTCCGGATTTCATGCGCGTGACCGTGCTCGCCCCGCTCGGCATGCTACGCAGCACTTTCGAGCAGCCGCCCCAACCTGCGCGAGCCGCATTAACGGCCGGGGGCCACTATCCGGATGGCAGTGAAGTGAAGGGTCGCTGGCACGTATATCCGGAGATGGCCGCGGCCGGGCTATGGACGACGCCCAGCGATCTGGCGCGGTTCGCCATCGAGGTACAGCAGGCGTACGCGGGCAGGTCGTCGAAGGTGATCTCGCAGGCAATGGCAAAGCAGATGCTCACCGACCAGAAGGACATGGACGGTCTCGGGCTCTTTCTTCAGGGAACGGGACCTGGGATGCGCTTCAATCACAACGGACGCGACGAAGGCTTTGACGCCGAGCTGACCGCCACGGTGGCGACAGGTCAGGGGGTCGTCATAATGATCAACACTAACGACGACTCGCGCGCGGTGGCCAGAATCCGCAACTTTGTCGCGACGAAATATCATTGGCCGAATGCCTCCGACTACGTTGCTCCCAGCGCCGTCGCGATGTCGTCCGCGCAGCTCAACGCGGTGGCTGGCCGCTACGAGATGCGGGAGAATCAGATGCTGGCGTTCATCCCGCGCGATGGCGGGCTCTTCACCTCAGTCGGCGGATACCCCGACGAAGAGTTCATCCCGCTCGGCAGCGATCGCTTCGCATCAGCGGATCGGCCGGCGCACATGGTTTTCACCCGTGATGCATCGGGCGCGGTTACCGGCCTGACATGGAGTGAAGGCGGAACGGATCACGCGGTTCCGCGCATCGGCCCTCTGGTTGCTGCGCTCACACCAGCGAAGGAGGATACGGCTCTCACAAGCCGGGTGCAAAGCGTTCTGTCCGCGATGGGTCAGAGCGGCTCGGCGATCGCATCGGCGCAATGGTTGACGGAGGGCGCCAAGAAAGACTTCACGAGGGCGTGGCCGCCTGCCGCCGGCCTCAGACGACTCTCGTTCATCGGCGCCGAAGATGTCTCGGCACGCAACATTCGGCGCCATGGCAGCAATGTGGCCCGCATTCTTTACTATAGAATGACGACCGCAAAGGGAGATCGAATTCTCCTCGTCCACCTGACCAGCGATGGACTCGTTACGGATGTCGATGACGTCGATGAGTAGGCATCGTGAGCGGGTAACTACTTCCCAGCTCTCACCGCGGAGCGGATGGACAAAAGAAGGGCCGTCGGCGGCGGTGCTCAGCGCAGTCGACGGCAAGCGCCGTTATTAAGCGGATCCGTCCGATCTTGACTTAGCGAGTACCGGGCGGAAGGGAACGCGAGAGGTGCGGCTTCGTCCTCCAACCTCACGCCTATCGGGCGTGAGGGGGCCGAGGTGACGTATCGCTAACTAGGGCGCTCCGTTCAAATGGGCCGACAACAGCCCGAGAAGTATTGCTTTAGCTCGGGCATTCAGTGTTGTGAGGCGGAGTGGAGCGCCACAAATGTAGGAGGACTCACAGTTTTCCGCTCACAAAAACAAACGGACGCCCACTAGACGTCCGTTTTCATTTGGATCAAGAGTCATCGCACTTTTCTGGCCGTGACGATAGCGGATGCCTCAAAAGCGAGAGACGCTACGTTGATATTGGAAAACTCGTTTGCTTTAAGAATTTCAGTCAACTCATTTACCCAGTTTGTTTCCTTGAGGACAGCCGGCAGTTCGCGAAAAGCTGTCTCCCACTCGGGATATTTCCAGGCGCCGTAGGTTTGTAGAAACTTGAAGTTCAGCTTCCAAAGGCTAGCCAAAACCGGGTTAGCAGGACAAGTAAGCTCGTGGATGATGAGAACGCCGCCCTCGCGCAGCATTCCTCTCGCGTTTTCGATCATACGATCGAGATCAGCGTACTTGGCCAGGTAAGAGGAAGTTATACAATCAAAACCTCCATCCAGAATTACGTCCTCCGCGCGACCGGAAATAAACTCGATGTTAGTCAGTTGGAGGTCTTTAGCTTTTTTCCTGGCTATGCTTATGTATTCGTCCTGTAGATCGACGCCGATGACGCGGCAGTGGGGAAACTTTCGGGCAATTTTGAAAGTTAGAATGCCGGTCCCGCAAGCTTGATCCAGGATTTGCCTGGAACCTTTGGGCACTTTGTTGAGGATCAGTTTTTTCCACCATATATCAAGTCCCAAAGTGCTCAGATTGGCTATCTGATCATATGTGGTACCGTTGCTCGAAAAGAATCTCTCCGCTAAATCGGTTCCAGTTATCATGACGTTTTCTCGATTCCATCCCTTAACCTGTACCCGAATAGCTGACGCCGTGGCCTTTCAGCCGCGACAAGTTCAGCTTTCGCGGAGACAAGCGCTTGCTCCAGTCTCATGATGTCGGTCGCTGGCGCGTTCCGTGATTCCGCGTGCCGAAGCTCCGTCTCCGCCGCGGCGACTGCCTTGCGGATCTTATCCAACGCAGCATCGTTGGCCGTGAAGTAAGGAATAGGTTCGAGATACTGCTGTGGTGCGTCGCCGTTCGTTCATGACCTTCACGCTCGACCGCGTCGGCCAGTGCCAGGGGTAGTATTCTGTGCAGGTGAATAGATAGTTAGGCGTTGCTCGCGTGCGTCGATTCAGAACTGAGGAGATTCAATATGGGCTTATTTGGGCCATCAAAAATCAAAATTACACCTCTTGAGTTCGTGAAACCTCAAGTGGACGAAATGTTCTCACCGAAATTCATGGACGCAGAGAAAAATGAATTCACGCGGCTATCAAAAGAAACCGCCACCATGCAAAGCATAAGTTTTGATCAGTATCTGCGAGAACGGAGAAATGTCATTGGCCACCTATTCCAGATAGCGTGGGACCGCACTATTCCATATCCAATGTTCAGAGAATACGCTTCCATTATCCGCGACGATCCGAGAGTTAAGGCCATAGATACCGGAGTCTATGATAGGGCTTTATCTAGGGCACAGGAAGCGGGGATGGATACGTTTGGTTTTATCTCGAAGGTGTTTCTTACTCAAATACTCCCAGAAGGCATCAACATACCTGACGCTGATTACACCAAACTCTACGTAGTATATGGGACAGATTTCACCAGTCGTTACCTATCCTTTGAAGCTCTAATAAAGCAATATAAATTCGTGCGCCAATGAACAAAGCCGCACCGCCTAACAAGGCATTGCAGCGGACCGGCTGCGCCGGCCGCTGAACTTATTCGTTAGCTCGACAAAACAACCCAAAGAGTCGAACGTGAACTTTCTTCCGCCAGATGACGCAGTCCTTGTAACAATGCACACGGCGCTCGCGGGAATCCTCATAGTGGCAGGTATTGTCGCGCTTCGCACGCGGTTTCGTCGTCGTGGCGGATTCGAAGCCAGCGCAGTTGTTACGCGCGGCCCACAGTCGATGGCGATCTTCACGGGCACATTCGCCACGACTCTGGCGCTGTTTTACGCTGCGATCGACGTAGCCGACGCTGCGTCAGGTCATAAGTCCTTCCTGGTAGCAGCGGACTTCGTTGCGATTGGATACCTGTTTCTCTTTAATGGATGGTTTCGCAACCTCGTGCTAGCATCTGCCATTGCGCTAACCAAGGAAACGTGATTGCGCGTCGAGCTAACGAACGTTGCAGGCTGCTTGCGGACGCGCTCGGCGAACTCCGTCACCGCCACCAACGTCGCTGCGCGTCGCTGCTCCTGCGTCAACCAATGGTATGTCCGTCAGCAATAGGTCAGGGATCTCGTAGCCTTTCAATGCAACCATTGGGCGGAAGTCTGCGCCCGACTCAGCTAGAAATAGAAGCGTCCTCCTCGTCATCGTCGCCCTGATGGCTACTCCATCGACATGAACCACAGGTGGAGTAGTACTCGCCGTCGTCGCCCAAGAAAGGATCGAAATGAGACCTGATATCACGGGACTTACAGACCGGGCAGGTCTCCGTGAAGTCTCGCGCGTTGCGCTGGAGCACTTGGAGTGAGTGACCGAGGACCGTCTCACAGGCGTGAATAGCGATACTGGCGGCAGTCTTGTTCGCGTCGCGGTCGTGCACCAGCCATCCGACCAACTGCCACGTGTCCCGCGCAGTGTGCTTCAAGTACTGACGCAGTTCTTTGTTTGAGTCTCCCGGGCACAGAGTGTCCATTAGGAGGTCGTACCACGCGAGGAAATTACCCGCTTGCGGCTGGTCGATTGCGTCCGGCAGAGTCACCCGACGCCGCATTGCGGGCAGTAGGGATAGCAGAGACTCGCGAAGTTGAACGCCAACAGCTTGGATGTCCTCTGCCTCTACCGCACGGTCGAACAGGTCTCCAGCCTGCTCCTGCCGTCTGAGCACCTCATCGAAAGGCGATGGTTCGGAAGCTTCAGCACCAGTTGGCCGGCTTCGGATGCGCATCATGAGGCCGACGTGAAATGAGAGCGTGTAGTCGAGGCTCGGAAAGTTCCGTTGCGAGTACAGGTTCGTCATGGGGTCGATGACCCACAACCGGTCCTTGTCAGTAATGACGTCCCACATTTCGTACTTCTGACCGGCCACGATTTCCGTCTTGATCAATTCCACATTCTGCACGACCTCTTCACCACGGCATTGGCCCTCGACGTAGAGCGCAATGTCCCGCTCCTTGTCCGGATCGCGACTAGGGCTGTACCGTGCCAGTTCGTCAGCCGGCATCGGAGGCGGTGGTAGGACGTGATCGTCGGAGTCAGTGTCGTCCTTCGGCGGGAGGTGATTCATGACTGAAAGGTATCACGCCCACATGCCCTTCTCCTTCTCGTAGATCGTCACGCCTTTTCGTTTGCTCATGGTAGTCTCCTCCGTTTATTAGTATGGTGAATGGCTCTTAAGCGTTTTGTTACTCAATTTTGTTACTGAAGTCCGGAACTGCAGGTAGAAATAGCAAAAGGCACCACACCTAACTGGCTGTGGTGCCATCGTTTACTGAATCATGGGCCTGGGTAGAGTTGAACGTACCGACCTGACGCTTATCAGGCGTGCGCTCTAACCACCTG
>DHJM01000029.1:2850-3367 GCA_002404335.1 Gemmatimonadales bacterium UBA4720 | reverse complement strand
GTCTGGTGTCCGAAGTGGACACCGGCTTCGAGTAGCTGCTCCAGGTTTGGCTGAGCCATTAAATAGTGATTCCTTCGGGGTTAACGCTTCGAGAACTGGAACTTCTTTCTTGCTTTCGGACGGCCGGGCTTCTTGCGTTCTACTGCTCTTGCATCGCGGGTCAGCAACGCCAGGTCGCGCAGCTTTTTGCGGTGTGATTCATCCATCCTTACGAGCGCACGGGCGACGGCGAGGCGGAGCGCCCCTGCCTGGCCGGTGAGCCCACCACCTTCGACCTTCGCCTTCACATCATAGCGGCCGAGCGTATCGGTGATCGTGAACGGCTGCTGGATGGCGGAGACGTGCGCGGGGCGCGGGAAATAATCTCCCAGCGTGCGTCCGTTCACCGACCACTTACCGGATCCCGGCTTGATGTAGAGACGGCAGACGGCTTCTTTGCGTCGTCCGATCGTGTGCATGGTATCGGGCATTACTTCTCACTCTTCTTGTTGAGGACGAGCACTTTCGGCTGCTGCGC
>DHJM01000029.1:0-2823 GCA_002404335.1 Gemmatimonadales bacterium UBA4720 | reverse complement strand
CCCATGTACCCCGTGTGCCTGAAATACTGTTTCTGCTCCGCCTTCTTGCCCGAAACGCGGACCTTGGCAGCGTTGATCACGATGACGTTGTCGCCCGTATCCATGTGGGGCGTGAACATCGGCTTGTGCTTGCCACGGATGATCTTCGCGACCTCGGTCGCCAGACGGCCTAGGATCATGCCTTCGGCGTCGACGATGTACCATTGGTGCTCGATATCCCGCGGGGTCGCGGAGTAGGTCTTCATGTGAAGCTGAACGGTTATGTAAGTGCCGGCCCCCTTTTCGGTCGAGTAGGGTTCCAAGCGGTTGGTTGCGACTAAGTGGTTTTACGACAGCCTTTTAAGGTATCCGGGACGGCTGGGCGTGTCAACCGCGGGACGCTCCGGAAAACGGAGATTCCATCCCCTGATGTTTTGCTATTCAAGGGCGACCAGCAGAGCTCCTTTTTCAACGGCGGTTCCGGATGCGACCTCAACGCTTTTCACGGTACCCGCGGCGGTGGCGCGCAGCTCGTTCTCCATCTTCATCGCTTCCATTACGACCAGGCCCTGACCCGCTTCAACACGGTCTCCTACGCTCACGTTCACGCGGACGATCAGGCCAGGCATGGGAGCGATGATCGGAGCCGGCCCTGTCGGACCGGCAGTCGCCGCGGAGAGATCGCGGATGGAGCGGGTCCGCTCGTCGAGTGCCTCGGTCTCGAACCGATGGCCATCCACCCAGAGCGAGTACTTTCCTCGCCCCTGCAGCTTCTCGACGACGACTCGATAGACGTGGGTTCCAAGCTTGACCATTCTCACCGGGCTTCCTTCGATGTCGGAAAGCTGGGCGTGCACCGGCATCTCGTCCTCGTAGCGAACGCCCTCCGGCTCGATCGAAACCGTTTTGCGCCGGTCGTTGAGCTGCACTACGTATTTCAAGCCGACTCCCCAGCGGGGCGCAGGTCGCAGACCGTTTCGACGTGCGCGGTTTGCGGGAACATGTCGAAGGCGTGGACCGACTCGATTCTGTAGCTCGGAAGGCGCGAGAGGTCGCGTGCGAGCGTCGCCGGGTTGCAGCTCACGTAGATCACGCCGCGAACGTGCCCGACTTCCGCTTCGAGCGTGTCGGTCACGCGCGAATCGACGCCGGCGCGCGGGGGATTGAGTATCACGAGATCGGCGGGCAGGAGTCCTGGCAGCGCATCCTCCACTCTCGCCTGAATCGCGCGGGACGGCTTCGCCAGCTTCGATGCGGACCAGGCCGATGCATCGGGATCGATCTCTATCGCGGTCACCCTTGCACCTTGCTCGCTCAGCGAGATCGCAATGTGTCCCGCGCCGGCGTAAGCATCGATCACCGTCCTGGGCTCGAGCGAGCGTGCACGGTCGAGTACGTACGCGCGGAGGATCTCGGCCATCTCCTCGTTCACCTGGGCGAACGACGCGCTGGGGTCGCGTTGCTGCCGCTTGTCATATAGAAGGCGGCGCGGCTTATCGTCGGCCGGCTCCCACCACACCGCTGAGATCGAGGGAACCGCGGCGGAGAACTGGTCGCGCGCGGCCCAGCTCTGCCCGCCGATCATCACCAAAGTTGAGCCGCCACTGGTGACGCGGACGCTTCCGCGGAGCTCCGTCGCGTCGGGGAAATACGCATCGGCCTCCATGACTTCACGCCACGCGGCAACGACGCGACGGTCGGTGATCGGACAATCCGAGAGCGGAAAAATGCGCGATGGATCGTCGTAGGGATGGAGCCCCGCGATCCAGCGGGCTCCACGGCGACGTATCGCGAGCGTGAGCTTCGTGCGATAACGCCATTCCTCCGGGCTGCGCTCGATTGGCGGGGCATCGATGATGCGCTTCCCGATGCGCTGCACGGAGTCGCGGATGATCATCTGCTTGGCCGCCAGTTGGGACGCGTAGGTCATGTGCTGGAGTTGACAGCCTCCGCAGCTGTCTCTCGTGTAGTGCGGGCAGGGCGCCTCGATGCGAACTGGAGCGGGGGACACGATGCTCCTGAGCGCGCCACGCGCGAAATGTCCTTTCCCCGATATCTGCGCCGTCACCACGTCGCCGGGCGCCGTCCTCGGAACGAACACGACGAGCCCATTGCTCCTCCCGACGCCGTCTCCGCCCGCCGCGATCGAGTCGATGGAGACGCTGATGACGGCCATCAGTCGCGTAGCCCGTCGGTGCGCGCAGCCTGTGTCCACGGGTCGGGCGCGACATCGCCGCCGCCGGCTGGAATGACCCCAGCGGTCGAGACCGCGCGCGCTCCCCTGTCGCGCTCCGCCAGCAAAGCTCCCGCGATCGCCGCGACTCGAACGGACTCCTCGCTTGGCTGACGCTCGAGAATCGAGGCGAGGCGCCGCTCGAGCCACTGAATGTCGATGGCGCCGCGGCGGAACTCGTCGTCATCCATGACGCGAATGTGGAAATCGCGCGACGTCTCCACGCCCTGGATGATCAGATCCACCAGCGCGCGGCGCATTCGCGTGACCGCCTGCTCCCGGTCGGCGCCCCAGACGATGAGCTTGGCGAGCATCGGATCGTAGTAGAGGCCGATCTCGCTTCCCGATTCCACACCGCCATCCCAGCGCACTCCCGGGCCGCTCGGCAAGTGCAGGTGCCGGATTCGTCCGGTAGACGGCAGGAAGTTGTTCGATGCGTCTTCGCTGGTGATGCGGCACTCGATCGCCCAGCCATGCGGGACTATCTCCTCCTGCCTGAACGGGAGCTTTTCGCCGGCTGCGATTCGCAGCTGCCACTGCACGATGTCGATTCCGGTCACGAGCTCCGTCACTGGATGCTCGACCTGGAGGCGTGTGTTCATCTCCAGGAA
>DHJM01000128.1:9888-22365 GCA_002404335.1 Gemmatimonadales bacterium UBA4720 | reverse complement strand
GGGGACGTGGAGCGGGCGACGAGACTCGAACTCGCGACATCTCACCTTGGGAAGGTGGCGCTCTACCAACTGAGCTACTCCCGCGTACGACCGTTTACTGAAACCGACCACACACAAAAAAACCCGCCCCTACATCCATGGTGGGGGAAGGATTCGAACCTTCGTAGGCGTGAGCCGGCAGATTTACAGTCTGCTCCCTTTGGCCACTCGGGCACCCCACCGGTTTTCGCTCCTCATTGATTCAAGCTTCGTCGGCAGAGCTGACGGGGAGAATCGAACTCCCAACCTGCTGATTACAAATCAGCTGCTCTGCCAATTGAGCTACGTCAGCAACAAACAGCGATTTTTCATCGCAAGCCTAGTAGAATAGCCAACTTAGAGTACCGAGTCAACCCGACGGCCTTGTCCCCGCTGCGTTGTTTGTCCGGACTGCCTTGTATGGTAGTGGGTCAGCTTGAAATAGGTCAGCGAAGCTTCTTCCATTTCGTCCCTTGCGGGCTGTCTTCGATTGCTACGCCCCTGCCTTCTATCTCGGCCCGGATCGAGTCGGCCCGGGCAAAATCACGCTGGGCTCTCGCTTCCTTGCGCGCCGTGAGACGATCCTCCACCCAGCGCGCAAGCTCGGGATCAGGACCGGCCGCCTCCGGAACCACGTCGAGCACCGAATTGATGCGCGCGAAAACCTCCCTCGCCTTTTCCAGCGCCCGCTTGTCGACGCCGTTTCGATCGAGCTCGGCGTTCGCCCGCCGTACGAAGGTGAAAAGCGCGCCCAATGCGATCGGCGCGTTCAGGTCGTCGAACAGCGCGGCGGTTACTTCGGCGTCGGTTTCCTCCGCGATTTTTTCCAGCTCTGGGGTCGCAGCTTTGGCCTCCGCCAAACGCGCCGCGAAATCGGCGAGGCGGCGCACGCCTTCGATCGATGCTTCGAGGGCATCGCTCGACATGTTGAGCTGCTTCCGGTAGTGCGTCGAAAAAACGAAATGGCGGAAGGCCGCGGCCGGAACGCCCTGGTCGCGAAGATCCTGCACCGTGGCAACATTCCCCAGCCGCTTTGCCATCTTGCTGCCGTCGGTAAGGAGGAACTCGCCGTGGCACCAGAAGCGCGAGAACGGTTTTCCCGTCGCGCCTTCGGACTGCGCGATCTCGTCCTCGTGGTGCGGGAAGATCAAGTCGATTCCGCCGCAGTGGATGTCGAGCGTCTCGCCCAGGTATTTCATCGCCATCGCCGAGCACTCGAGGTGCCAGCCGGGGCGGCCGCGTCCCCACGGTGAATCCCAGGCCGCGCCGGACGCCTCATCCTCTGGTTTCGCCGCTTTCCACAGGGCGAAATCCTGGGCGTTCTCCTTGGAGTAGTCGTCCTGGAGGACGCGCGCGCCGGCCCTCACCTCGCGGGTGTCGAGGCGCGAGAGCTTTCCGTAGCCCTTGAACTTGTCGATCGCGAAATAGACTGTCCCGTCGTCGGCGAGGTAGGCGAGCTTCCGCTCGACGAGCCGCTCCACGATCGCGATCATCTCCGGTATGTGATCCGTCGCCTTCGGGTACAGCTCGGCGTCCTCGATCCGGAGGAAGGCGCGGTCGGCGTGAAAGATTTTGGTGATCGGCGTCGTGACTTCGCTGATGCTGATGCCGCGCTCGCTCGCCGACTTGATGATCTTGTCGTCGACGTCAGTGAGGTTCATTACCTGGAAGATCTTCCAGCCCCGCAGCGCGATCACCCGCCTGAGCAAATCCTCGAACATGAACGTGCGAAAGTTGCCGAGGTGCGCCGGCTTGTAGACGGTGGGACCGCAGGAGTAGATGCGAACCGTTTTGCCATCCTCGGGCGAAAACGATTCGATTTTGCGGGTGAGGGTGTTGTGTAGGCGGAAATCGGGGGCCGGCATCCGCTCAAAGTAGGCGCGCTGATAGAAGGGGGCAACACAGGTGTGATGCTATGATTGCTCCGCTACCAGGCGCGGCGGACGCACCGGCAGATCGAACCCGGTCTGCTTCCCATTTGGCTCCAGCGCGACGGGCTCGCGCCGACCGGTGACGACTCGTCCCTCTACTATATGGATGATGCGGGCGGCGATTCGATGCAGCTCGACGGGATTTGGTGCCGCGAGAATGATCATGATGCCGCGGCGAGTGAGACGAGTGAGGACCGAGACGACATCGGGGTCGAACAGGAGACCTTCTCCCGAGAGCGTCTCGTCGAGCAGGATCGCGCGCGGTGATCCGATCAGCGACTGCGCGAGTCCCAGCCGCTGCACCAGGCTGGCCGAGAGGGTGCTCACGCGCCGCGTGGCGTGGATGTGGAGACAGACTTCTCTCAGCGCGGCTTCGACCTGCGCGGCGCGGTTCGCGGTGGAGAGATCGTGAAGCGTGGCGTAGTACTCGAGCGCTTCTCGAACCGTGAGAAAGGAGTAGTAGCCCGCACGTTGGGGAACGTAGGCGAGTCCGGGCGGAACGTGGTGTCCGGTGATCTGTTCGCCGAACCAGTTGATCGTGCCCTCATCGGTCCTGAGGAGGCCGGCGAGGCAGAGTAGGAGCGTGGATTTCCCGGCGCCCGGCTGCCCGACGAGTCCGACGATCTCGCCGGCTCTCACATCGAGACTGACATCGCGCAGCGCGGGAATCGCCATGGCTCGCGATCTCGCGCCGGAGTGGTACGTCTTGTTGAGGCCCCTGACGGACAATGCGAACTGCACGGTCGATCCTCCGCAAACGTGTGCGCAAAGGATCGCAGCGAAGCTCGAGCGGGGAACAATCGTTGACAGGCCCCCGCAACCATTGCATCGCGCAATGGCTGGCTGCGTTAAGCAGTCTTCTCGAGCGGTCTCTTCTCGCGATAAGCGATCAGATCTGGCGGAGGGGTAGAGGAAATGAGCACTCCGCCATCGGGAACGGGCACGCGCAGCACGAAGATCCTGTCGCGCGTGCTCTTTCTGAATCCCTTCCCTTCATAGATGCGGTTGATCAGGATGCGCCGCACGATCACCATCACGGTGACGAGCGTGGGGAGCGCGACGACAAGGCCCAATGGACCGAGCAGCTTCCCGATCACGAGCACCGACGTGATCGTGAGCACCGGTGGCATGTCGATCTTCTTCGACATCACGAGCGGCGACACGAGATTCCCCTCGATCAGGTGAATCACCACACCGAGTAGCAGCACGTAAATCGCGCGCGTTCCACCGCCGGGTCCGCCGAGCACGAACAGCGCAGGCAGCGTCGTCGACAGGAGCGTGCCGAAGAACGGAACCACCGCCACCAGGCCGGTGAATATTCCGAACGTCAGCCAGTACGGAACGTCGAGGATGTAGAGTCCCGCCGCGGTGAGCGCACCGAGGAACGTCATGGTCAGAAGCTGGCCGACGATGTAAGCGCGAAGCGCGTCGGCGAGATCGCGCAGCACGTCGCGCACGAGATCGCGATGAATCGGCGGAAAGAGCGCAATGAGCCATTCGCGGTACACTCCCGGCTGGAGCGCGAGATAGATGCTCATCACACCCACCGCGAAGCAGTCGATCATGACAGCGACTAACGACAGCACCCTCGGGAGCACCAGCTCCGCCTGCCCAGTCAGCTGATTGTAAACCGCGCCGATGAGCGGATGCTCACCCGGTTTCCAGACGTCGCGCATAGCCGGGAAGCGAGCGACGAAATGATCGATGCCTGTCTCCCACGTCTCGATGTACTTGGGCATTACGACGATCAGCGCCCGCGTCTGCTCCACGACAGGCGGCAGCAGAATCGCGAACAACGTAATGAGCGCGGCTGCCGTCCCGACTACGGAAATGAAAAACGCGAGCTTTGGCGGGGCGTGAAGCTTTTCGACGAGAAGGTCTCTCACCGCGCCCAGGTACAGCGAGATGATGATCGCTATGAAGAGGAGGAGAAAGACGTCGGCAGTCGCTCCCAACATCCAGAGGAGCAAGAACGTCAGAATTACGCCGGCGAGAATCGGCGCGACTTTGACGCTTGGTGCGGCGGGGCTAGCCAAAGCTATTTCTTCTCGTCGTGGATCTCTTCGACTTCGATCTCTTCGGCTTCCGCATGCTGGCCGGCTCCGAGCGCCTTGCTGCTTGCCACAGTGCCGGCGGGAAGCACGCCCATCTTCTGCTTAAGCTGGATGAGCAGCATTTCGGCCGACTGGTTTCCGCCAGCGGCCTCGAGGCGCTTGAAGTCCTTCGCGAGCTTGTCGCCCGAGAATTCCTCGTCGATCTCCGCACTCGCTCTGATCTTTCGCTCGTTCGAGTCGATTTTTTCTTCCATGCGTGCAAATGCCTCGAATGCGGACTTTTCCGAGATGTGCGACATCGTCTCGTTGATGCGCTTCTGCGCGTCGGCCCGGCGCTGCTTGGCGAGGAGGAGATTCTTCTTGCGGTTCGCCTCTTCGATGTTGTCGTTGAGACCCCGCAGCGATTCCTTGAGGCGGTCGGTCTCCTGCTTGTGCGCCTGCCAGGTGAGATTGAGCTGATCGCCGCGCGACATGTGCTCGCTGCGCCGAATGAGCGCCTGCTTGGCGAGATCGTCCTGATTCTGCTGGACCGCGAGCATCGCTCTGCGCTCCCAGTCTTCCGCTTCCTTCAGCTCCAGCCTGGTCTGGTCGTGGAGACGCTTCTCGTCAGCGATGGCGGCGGCGACCTGCTGCTTCGCTTTGACGAGCTGCGACCGCATGTCGAGGATGATCTGGTTCAGCATCTTCTCGGGCTGCTCGAATTCCGAGATCACCGCGTTGACGTTGGACCTAAATAGCATCGCGATACGATCGAAGATATTCATAGAAAGATTGGGTGGATTTCTAAGTTAAGAAACTGCAACTGAACGGGATCCGAGATCTGAGAAGCGTAGATACCAGAGTTTAGTAACTGCGTCTGCGACGTATTCGAGTGGCGTAATGGCACAGGCGGTCGGTTGTAACAGGACACGCGCCGGATACGGTCGGAGCGCGGTGACTAGTCACACAGATCTATGCCTCTGACACCTCGGATCCCGTTCTTTTCCAAATCTATAGGTTCTTACCACAATTCCGCGAAGGTACAACTTTACACCCAGCTTGACTAGCGAATTCACGCATCCGCCCTCTTGATCTGGTACAACCGCTCCTTTGCCAGCCGGCGTCCGGTCGGCGTCGCGGCCAACCCTCCGCCGGCCGTCTCGCGGTACCGGACATCCATCTCGCGCCCGATCTCGCCCATCACGTCGATCACCTCGTCCACCGGAATGGCGAAGGTGATTCCGGCCAGCGCCATCTCGATTCCAGCCAGCGCAATCGCGGCCCCGGTCGCGTTCCTGAATACGCAGGGCAATTCGACGAGCCCGCCCAACGGATCGCAAACGAGTCCCAGCGTCCCCTGCATCGTGAGCGCCACCGCGTGCCCCACCTGCGACGGCGTTCCGCCCAGCATTTCGGTGGCGGCGCCGGCCGCCATTCCCGCCGCCGCGCCGGTCTCCGCCTGACAACCGCCTTCGGCGCCCGAGAGAGATGCCCGCTCAGCCACCACCGCTCCAATCAGTCCCGCCGTCGCCAGTCCATCGACGACTTTTTCGTCCGAAACCGACTTCGCTTTCGCGAGGCCGGTGAGAATCGCCGGCAGAACTCCGGCACCACCAGCCGTTGGCGCGGCGACAATGACACCCATCGCCGCGTTCACTTCCTGCACCGCCAGCGCCCGAGTGAGGATGTCGCGAAATGGAGTCTGCGCCAGCGGACCCTTGGCACTCGTCCGCAGTTTCGCGGCGTCGCCGCCGACGAGTCCTGACGCCGAGTACAGATCACCAACCAGCCCCTTCTCGATCGCGCTTCGCATCACAACGAGTGCCCGTTGCAGCGCCGCGCGAATGTCTTCGACCGGACGACCCTGGTCGCGTGATTCAGCGGCAAGCGCAACCTGCGCCAACGACTTCTTGTCTCGTTCAGCATCCTTGATCGCATCAGCGAGGGCTTTGTACACTCAGCCTCCGCTGACTTTGGGGAGCCGACGCGTCCACCGAACCCAGTCGAGCGCGCGCAGTTCCTCGCCGGCTTTCTTGTCGGGCTCCTCGTCGCATTCGATCATCATGAATGCGTCGCCGCCTCTTTCTTTTCTCGACACCCTCAGCGTAGCAATGTTGATGTTGTGCTCGGCCAGGATCCCCGTGATTTTGGCGATCGAGCCCTTCCTATCCTCAGCTACGAGAACAATCGTGTGTAAGTTTCCGGTCACTTCGACCGGGTAGCCGTCGATCTCCTGCACCAGGATCCTGCCCGCGCCCAGGGACGACCCGAGCATCGTCGCCTTCCTGCCATCCAACTCGACGTTGATCCGCACGGTGTTGGGATGCGCGGCGTCGGCGATCGTCACCTTCTCGAATTTGTAGTCGAGCCCTTCGCGCTCGGCGATCTGGAGCGCTTCACGGATCCGTTCGTCGTCGGGGCGGAAGCCAAGCAGTCCGCCCACGAGCGCCTTGTCAGTGCCGTGGCCTTCCCCGGTGCGCGCAAAGGAGCCGTGGAGCTGAAGGAGTCCGCTCTGCGGAGTGCCGCCGATGAGGCCGCGCGCGAGAAGTCCGAGGCGGCACGCGCCAGCCGTGTGGGAGGACGAGGGACCGACCATCACGGGTCCGATTATGTCAAGCAGGCTTACCGTTTTGCCCTCCCTTCCTGGAACCGCAGGCTTACCATTTTGTGCTCCTCCTCAGGACTGACTCAGCCTGCTTTTAACGCGACCTTCTTGCGATTTCCGCCGCCGTTCCTTGCCTTGCCGAGCAGCGGTCGAAGATACTGACCCGTATACGACGTCTCCACCGCGGCGACATCCTCAGGGGTGCCAGCTGCTACCACATCGCCGCCGCGCAGTCCCCCTTCAGGACCAAGATCGATTATCCAATCGGCGGTCTTGATGACGTCGAGGTTGTGCTCAATGACGAGCACGGTGTTGCCGCGGTCAACAAGACGGTGCAGCACGCTCATCAGCATGCGCACGTCCTCGAAGTGGAGACCGGTCGTCGGCTCGTCAAGTATATAGAAGGTTCTACCCGTATCGCGCTTCGACAGCTCGGCGGCGAGCTTGACGCGCTGCGCTTCCCCGCCCGAGAGTGTCGTCGCCGACTGGCCGAGGTGGATGTAGCCGAGCCCGACGTCGAACAGAGTCTGCAGCTTCTGGCGGACGCGCGGCTGGTTCTCGAAGAACGCGAGCGCGTCTTCGACCGTCTGCTCCAGCACGTCGGCGATGCTGAGTCCGCGGAAACGCACTTCCAGCGTCTCGCGGTTGTAGCGCTTTCCTTTGCAGACGTCGCACGGAACGTAGACATCGGGGAGAAAGTGCATCTCGATCTTGACGAGACCATCTCCCTCGCACGCTTCGCAGCGTCCGCCCTTGACGTTGAACGAGAATCTTCCCGGCCCGTACCCGCGGATCTTCGCCTCCGGTAGCTCCGCGAAGAGCTCACGGATCGGTGTGAACAATCCCGTATATGTCGCGGGGTTCGATCTTGGCGTGCGACCGATCGGGCTCTGGTCGATGTCGATGACCTTGTCGAGGTGCTGGAATCCCGTGATGCGCGTGTGGGCGCCGGGTATGACCCGTGCGCGGTAGAAATGCCTTGCCATGGCGCGGTGCAGGATGTCCTCGATCAGCGTGGACTTCCCGCTGCCGGACACTCCGGTGACCGCGACGAAAAGTCCGAGTGGGATATCGACGTCGAGGTCCCGCAGATTGTGCTCGCGCGCACCCTCGATGCGAATCACGCGGGTGCGATCCATCCGGCGACGCACTTCGGGGATTGGAATCTCGAGCTCGCCGCGCAGGTAGCGGCCGGTGATCGAATCCTTATTGGCTCGAACCTGCTCGACCGTTCCCTCGGCGATCACGAGTCCGCCGTGCTTGCCGGCGCCGGGCCCGAGGTCGATCAAGTGATCGGCCGCCTGCATTGTCTCCTCATCGTGCTCGACCACGATGACGGTGTTGCCGAGGTCGCGGAGCTGGCGGAGCGTGTTGAGAAGGCGCGCGTTGTCGCGCTGGTGCAGACCGATGGACGGCTCGTCGAGGATGTAGAGCACGCCAACGAGCCGCGAGCCGATCTGGGTAGCGAGACGAATGCGCTGCGCCTCGCCGCCCGAGAGAGATTCAGCGGAGCGGCCGAGTGTCAGGTACTCGAGCCCGACATCGTTCAGGAAGCGAAGGCGCTCGCGCACTTCCTTTAGGATCGGCGCCGCGATCTCGGGGTCGAGGCCGGGCTTCCCATTGCCGCGAACCGGAACGTTCTCGAAAAAGCTTTGCGCCTCAGTGATGGACAATTGCACAACGTCACCGATATTTCGCCCGGCAAGTGTGACGGCGAGCGATTCGGGCTTGAGCCGGCGTCCGCCGCAGGTCGTGCATGCGCTGGCCTGCATGAACTCCTCGAGCTCGAGCCGGACCGAATCCGACTCGGTCTCGTCGTAGCGGCGCTGGATGTTGGAGATGATCCCTTCCCAGTGCGTTCCGGAGGTGTCCGCCTTTCGTCCGCTTTTCCCGCCTGTCCCGTAGAGAAGCTTCTCTCGCACTTCTGGTGTGAGCTGGCCCAACGGTTTGTTGAGATCGAATCCGAACTGTTTTGCGAGGCCCGGAAGGATCACCTTCTTGAGGTATCCGTCCGGCTCACCCCAGGGGAGGATGACGCCTTCGAGGATGCTGATGCTCGGGTCGCCGAGTATGAGCTGCTCGCTCACCTCGCGACGGGAGCCGAGTCCGCCGCAGGCGGGGCAGGCGCCAAACGGTGAGTTGAACGAGAAATGTCGTGGCTCGAGCTCGGCGAGCGAGATGCCGCATTCGGCACACCCGTATTTCTCTGAGAAAAGGTGAACACTCTTTTCGTCCGCGCGCTGAACTTCGACGAGCCCTTCGGCGAGCTTGAGCGCGGTCTCGACGGAATCGTTGAGACGCCCGCGGTCTTCCGTGCGCACCACCAGCCGGTCGACGACGACCGAGATGTTGTGGTTCATCCGCCGATTCAGCTTCGGCGGATTTGCGACTTCGATCAGATCGCCATCGACGATCGCGCGCACGAATCCCTGCTTCCGCGCGGCGTCGAACAGCTCGCGAAATTCTCCTTTGCGGCCGCGCACGAGGGGCGCCAGGATCTCGAGCTTGGTGCCCTCGGGCCAGGTGAGGATCGAATCCGCGATCTGTCCCGCGCTCTGGCGCTCGACTGGGCGCCCGCAGTTGGGGCAATGCGGAGTTCCCGCGCGGGCGTAGAGGAGTCGCAGGTAATCGTAGATCTCCGTGACCGTGCCAACGGTCGATCGCGGATTGTGTCCGGCGGACTTCTGCTCGATCGAGATCGCGGGGGAGAGCCCCTCGATGGAGTCGACATCCGGCTTTTCCATCAGGCCCAGGAACTGGCGCGCGTACGCGGACAGCGACTCGACGTACCGGCGCTGTCCTTCGGCATAAATCGTGTCGAAGGCGAGCGAAGATTTCCCCGAGCCTGACAGGCCGGTGATGACGGTCAGGCGGTCGCGCGGGATCGTAACATCGATATTTCTGAGGTTATGCTCGCGGGCGCCGCGGACGATCAGGGATTCTTCAGGCATAGCCTTGTAAAATCGCGGGTTGCATGGCCAGACTCAAGCCACGTATACGCTCGGGACGACCAGCGGAGAGTGGCAAAACGGGGTAGCTCAGGCGTCCAACTTGCATTCGGAGGGCCTCATGCCCGTGTTAAGAGAGATGATCAACGTCATTACGATGGGGTCGGACCGTCCTGTCCGCCGTCTGGTGGCGTACTACGCGATCGTGGCGATAGTGGTGGCTATGCTCGCGTACTTCTTCCCAGGTGAGATCGCGCGCATCGCCGCCAAGGGCCTGGGGGATGTCCCAGAGGGTCCGACTGTATTGACCGACGCACTCAGCTCGTCGCCCACATCATCCGTGAGCTTCGGCCCAGGGACGCTGCTCGACGTCTCACTGACGACCGTGCTGATTCTCATCGGCGCCCTGGTCCTGATTCTTCCGGTGACGTGGGTGTACATGTCCGCCCGCCCCTCCGGTGGACAACACAATCAAAACGTGGTGCAGACGCTGATCATCCTTCCTCTGGTCGTCGCGGGGATCGTGTTCATTGTCCAGAACAGCCTGGCGTTGGCGTTCAGTCTCGCCGGTGTGGTCGGCGCGGTGCGATTCAGGACGACGCTCCGCGATTCCCGGGACCTCGTTTACATCTTCCTGAGCATCGTGGTCGGGTTCGCGGCGGGAGTCCAGTCGCTCGCCGTAGGCGCGGTTATCTCGGTCGTCTTCAACTTCGTGCTGGTCCTTACGTGGCACTATGACTACGGCAGGAACATGCTGATGCCGACCGCATCGGCGCAGTGGTCACGCCCGCTGCAAGCGCTCGCGAGTCCGACGGGCGACCATCAGATTCCCGATCGAGATCTCATCCTGTCGCTGACGCCGGAAAACGCGGCAGCGCTCGCTGATCGGTTCACGCGGGTCCAGAAAGCGGTCGGATCAAAAAAGAAGAAACCGCGCTTCGACTCGATCCTGACGGTCACGACGGACGTCGTGTCTCCAGCGCAGGGAAGGATCGAAGACGTCCTCGAGAGAATGACCAAGCGCTGGTCCCTCGACGAGATCGTCACCAATGTTGGAAAGCCGAGCGAGATCTACTACCTCACGCGCCTCAAGAAATCCATCCCGCGGGATGTGCTCCTGACTGCCATCCACGAGAGTGCGGGTGACGTCATCTCCTCGGTCGATCTTGAGACGGGCGCGCCGGTCGAGAAGGAGAAGGAAAAGAAGGAAAAGAAAGATGGCGCGATCGCATGACCAGCAGGGGCTGGCTCGTACTGCTTCTATGTGCGATGCCTGGAGTAGCCGCGTGTCGTGATACTCCCAAGGCAAGGGCGGCGGAGCTCCAAAAAATAGCAGCGGTGCGAAAGCAGGAGCTTGCGCGCCGGATCGCGACGGCGGACGCCGCTCCGGAGATGGCCGTGCCGCTGGCGATGTGGATCATGCCCCCACAGCTGCGGGAGATTTCCGGCCTCGCCCTCACCTCCCGCGGGACTGTCCTCACACACGACGACAACTCCGGACGAGTTTCCGAGATCGATCCTAAAACCGGAATCCTGGTCAAGGCTTTCTCACTAACCGGAAATCAGAAGGAAGATTTCGAGGCGATTACGATCGCCGGCAACGACATCTACCTGATGGCGAGTGATGGGAAGCTGTTCAGATTCAGGGAGGGCGCGGACGGGCAGCAGGTTCAGTTCATGATGTTCGATACCGGCCTGGGCAAGAAGTGTGAATTCGAGAGTCTCGCCTATGAAGCCGACAGCACTCGCCTGGTAATGGTGTGCAAGAGGATTCTCGACAAGCAGGCGCCGAAGGAGCTCGTGCTATACCGAATGCCGCTCCCGCTCAATCGCGCGACGTTCTCGGTTATCCAGGTGCCGCTCAAACAAGTCGTAGGATCGAACAAGTGGAAGAATTTCAGGCCTTCCGACATCACTATCGATCCGTTCACGCGGAACTACGTGATCATCGCATCCCACGAAAAGGGGCTGCTCGTCCTCACGCCCGACGGCGATGTCGTGCGCTCCGAGCCGCTGCCGGGTGACCATCGCCAGCCGGAGGGAGTTGCAATCACCAGGGACAGCATCCTCCTGATAAGCGACGAAGCGAACATGAAACCAGCTGCGATTACGCTGTACAAATGGCGGCCATGATGCGAGCCCAAAAACCAACCAAATGACGCCGATCAGAAATCCGTTTAGTAGCACGACCCTGCTTCTGGCCGCGTTGCTGGCGACCAGCGCATTTTCCACAACGGCCGCTCAGACTCCCACAGTGCGCGACGTTGGCACAGACAGCGTGGTCGTCGTCCCGGGGGAAATCTTCGAAGCGGGAAGTTTCCATCGCTTTTTTCTGGGTGACAACTATCGCGCCGAATGGACGACGCCGATCAAGGTGCCGGTTCTCAACCTGAGAACGTTCCACGGCGGGCTCAAGCCCCTCGAGAAAGGAGGCGGCGCACAGACCATATCACTTCGGTTCGTCGCGCCCGACGGCTCGGAGTTCGTCTTCCGCTCGGTTCGCAAGGCATTCACCGTCCTTCCCGAGCAGTACAGGGGCACCATCATCTGGTACATCGTCCGCGACGAGGGAAGCGCTTCGCATCCCCTGGGCGCGGTCGCGGCGGCTCCGATGCAGGCCGTTGCTGGAGTGCTTCATCCCACGCCGGTCGTCGCGATGATGCCGGACGATCCCGCGCTCGGCGAGTTCCGAAAGGAATTTGCCGGTATGCTGGGCGAGCTCGAGGAGCGTCCACACGTCCCGAAAGACGGTACCGGATTCGCAGGCGCGAGCAAGATCATCGGCAGCGACACGCTGCTCGGCCGAATCAACACCGACGCGCGAACGCAGGTCGATACGCGTGCTCTGCTAACCGCGCGCGAGTTCGATTTATTGATCGGCGACAACGACCGGCATCCGGATCAATGGAAGTGGGCGCAGTTCGGAAAAAAGGATGACGCGC
>DHJM01000128.1:6232-9857 GCA_002404335.1 Gemmatimonadales bacterium UBA4720 | reverse complement strand
TGAGCATCGCGCGCCTCGTGCAGCCGAGTCTCGTCACCTTCGACAGGAATTCTCCGAACCCCACGCACCTCTTCGCCAACGCCGGCGAGTTCGATCGCCGCATGCTCGGTAGCCTGGACAGAACTGCCTGGGATTCGGTAGCGACCAGCCTGATGGAGAGAATCACCGATCCGGTGATCGACAACGCCATGAGAGCGCTGCCGCCGGAGTACGCGAGCATCTCACCGAGGGTTGCCGCCAAGCTCAAGGCGCGACGCAACGGCCTCCGCGACGCAGCCGATCGTTATTACCACGAGCTATGGCGAGTTGCCGACATCCACGGCACGGATGCCGATGATCAGGCAACGGTGGTGCGCTCGGGCGAGGGACTCGTGGATGTTCGCATCCAGTCGGGGAACAGCGCTCCCTATTTCAGCCGGCGGTTCGACCTGGGTGAGACTAAGGAGATCCGCATTTATCTTCACGGCGGCGATGACCGGGCTACCGTCGAAGGGAATGTGCGACGGAGTATCCCGGTGAGGATCATAGGCGGCAACGGGACCAATACGTTCGTCGACCTTTCGACCGTGGGCGGCAAGAGAAATCCGACGCGGTTCTACGATGCCGGAACAGTTCAGGACGTGAAATATGCGAGGGACACCGTCGACGAGAAGATCAATATCGACAACGCGTTCAACCACTCCTTCAATCGCCGGCCTTGGGTGCGCGCTTACGGAGAGCTGTTACCTCCTCTGAGGGACAACGGCACCACGATTCGTCCCGTACTGGGGGTGCATTCACAGCGCGGTCTCGGGATTTATCCCGTGGTCGGCCTGGCGCGCTACTCATACGGATTCCGCACCGTTCCATATTCCAGTTTGGCGGAAGCGGATGTCGCGTATTCGGCGGCGAGCACTCGCTTTCGGATCCGCAGCAACCTTGATAAGCGATTCGAAGGATCGGATGTGCACCTGCCGGTGACAGCCCACATGTCACAGTTCGAGGTCGTGCAGTTCCACGGTTTCGGCAACGACGTTCCGGATCTGCGTGGGAGTCTCTACGACGTCAGGCAGCGGCAGTGGGAGCTCAATCCTGGTATCGGCAAATCGTTCAGCCCCGTCAGCGACATCTCGATCGGGCCGGTCGTTCGATACACGACGACCGACAGTCTCGCCAATCGATTCATCGCGCAGCAGCGGCCGTACGGCTTCACGAAATTCGGACAGGCCGGCCTGCGGCTGAAGGTGCACCTCGATAGTCGCTACGTCCCGGACACCCTGAAGCCGCGTTTTGTTCTCGACGTCGCCGGGGCAGGATATCCGGCGATCTGGGACGTCGTGAACCACTATGAATCGGCCGACGGATGGGCAGCCGCCTTTTTCACGCTGCCAGTTCCCAAGAAACCGGTGCTCGCCTTTCGCGGCGGCGGAAAGAAGTTGTGGGGCAACTTTCCCTATTTCGACGCGGCGTTTCTCGGAGGATCAGAGTCGTTCAGGACCGAAGAGAAACAGCGATTCGCCGGCGACGCCTCGGTGTATGGAACCGCCGAGCTGCGTGTGCCAATCGCCAAATTCCCGTTCATCCTTCCGCTCGATGTCGGAGCGCTCGCCTTCACTGACATCGGGCGAGTTTACCTGAGCGGCAATTCACTCGGTGGCTGGCACAAGGCCTCGGGCGCGGGCTTGTGGTTTGGGTATCTCAACCCCGGTTTGAACTTCAACATTCTGTACACGAATCACACCCCTGGTCACATCAAAACCACCATCGGATTTGCATTCTGATGTGAGGACGCTGCTCGGGTGCATTTCGTTGTGCGGCCTGATGCTCGGCTGCTCACGCGACGAGCAACCGACTCCGATTCCGCCGGGCGCGGCTCCCACTGAGATCGCGCTTGCCGGAGCGCCCGTGATGATCGGCGCCGGCGACATCGCGGTTTGCGGGACGGCTGGAGACGAGTCGACCGGCAGGATCGTGGACAGCGTGCTCGCGGCCGACAGCGTCGCCAAATTGAAAAGCCTGGTGTTCACCCTCGGCGACAACGCGTATCCGTCGGGCTCGAGCGGAGTGGACAATGATTTTCCGCGCTGCTTCTCTCCGTCGTGGGGCACGAAGCGCATCATGAAGATCATTCATCCGTCGCCCGGGAATCACGACTACGATAGCGGTAATGGCGCGCCTTACTTCGAGTATTTCGGGGCGCGCGCCGGCCCCAAAGGAAAAGGCTACTACAGCTACGATTTTGCCGGCTGGCACGTCATATCACTCGACAGCGAGCTGTATTTCGAGCACGGGAGTCCAACTGAGGCGAGAGCGCAGGAGGACTGGCTCCGAGCGGATCTCGCTGCGCATCACGCACTCTGCACCGTTGCTTACTTTCACCGGCCGCTCTTCACCTCCGGCACCAACGGACCGACGGCGCAGGTTCAGCCTTTGTGGCGAATGCTATATGACAGCGGCGTCGATCTCGTGCTGAACGGACACGATCACGATTACGAGCGATTCCTTCCGCAGACGCCGGACGGCGTCGCCGACTCCGCGAAAGGCATCGAGCAGATCGTCGCCGGCACGGGTGGAGGAGATCTCCGACCGTTGCGTAGTCCTCTCGCTCGCAATTCCGTTTTTCAGATTCACGGACGTTTCGGAGTATTGAAGCTGACGCTCGGCCCGGGCGAGTATCGCCACGCGTTCATCGCCACCGACGGTCGAGTCTGGGATCCTGGCGGCCGACAATGCCATTAGCGTGGAGCGTGCGATAGGTTTCGTGTAGCGGCACCCACCACTACCTCTGAGCCATGGGCATCTCGCCGGATTCTTATCTGACTCTCAGCAGCACCGGCTCTCACCAGCTGAGAAACGATTCGGACATCCGCATCTCGGCGATCGACATCGGGTCGAATTCGATCCGCATGACGATTGCGGACGTTTCGCCCACCGGCGTCATCCGCGTGGTGGACGAAATGAAAGCGGCGCCCAGACTTGGCGCGGGTCTCGACAAGAAAGGTTCGCTCAGCGAGATCGCGATTCAGAACGCGCTCAGCACGTTGACCCGAATGGCGACGCTCGCGACCCAGCTCGGCGTGAGGCGCACTGAAGTCGTGGCCACGAGCGCGGTGCGGGAAGCCAGCAACAGCGAGCAGTTTCTCAAGCAGGTGCGCGCGGAGACTGGCCTCAAGGTGAGAGTTCTCCGGGGCGAGGACGAAGCGCGTCTCAGCTTTCGCAGCGCGCTCGCGCATTTCGACCTGGGCGTTGGTCGCGCCGTGGTCATGGACATCGGAGGCGGCTCGCTCGAGCTCGCGCTCAGTGCGGACGGCCTTGTCGAGCGCCTGATCTCGCTGCCCATGGGCGCCATTCGCATGACCGAGCAATACCTCGGCCCCGGTGGAAAAAAGAAAGGGATGCGGAAGCTCAGAAAGTACGTTCGACTCGAGCTGCGCCGCCATCTTTCAGCGCGCCACTGGCACGCGGCGCGGATCACCTGCTCCGGCGGCACCTTCACCAGCCTCGCGGCGATCTACCTCGCGCGCGTCGGGATGGAGAGCGCGAAGACCGTGCATGGAACGGTCATTCCGCGCATCGACCTGGAGCACATGGTCGACATGCTGCACAACATGTCGCAGGACGAGCGTCAGGCGGTTCCGGGACTGAG
>DHJM01000128.1:3762-6151 GCA_002404335.1 Gemmatimonadales bacterium UBA4720 | reverse complement strand
TGGTGATTTCGGGCTACGGCATCAGAGAAGGAATTCTGCTCGAGAGCGCGCACGTCGCGCCCGCGCCCGCGGATCCCGGCGAAGCGCGCGAACGCTCAGTGCGAGAGCTGGCGGAGCGATCGCACTACGAAGAGCCGCACGCGAAGCACGTTCAGAAGCTGGCGCTGCAGCTGTTCGACTCCATCGGCCAGCGTCTGGGCTGCACACCAGAGGATAGACGCCTGCTGTCCGATGCTGCCATGCTTCATGACATCGGGTATCACATCAGCTACGACAAGCACAACAAGCATTCCTACCATTTGATACAGCACGCCGATTTGCTGGGGATGACGCCGGCCGAGCAGGTGATGGCCGCGAATGTCGCGCGCTATCACCGAGGGGCCGAGCCCAAGAAGAAGCACGTCAACTACGGCGGGCTCGAGAAATCAATGCGTGATACGATCAAGAGGCTGGCGGCGATTCTCCGCGTTGCCGATGGCTTCGACCGTGGTCACGCCAACGCTGTCGCGGAGATCAGGGTCCGCTGGATGGAGCGCGCCTTGAGACTCACAGCCGTGCCCCAGCGACAGGATTTAAACCTGCGGCTGGAAATCTGGGGGGCGAGCCGCAAATCCAGATTGCTCTCCGAGGTCGCAGGCGTTCCGGTCGAAATCGTGGCGCCGGACGGAGCTGTGATGACCTACGACGACGAGGTCGGCGCCGCCGACTAAGCGTCGACGTCCTGGCGGGCAAGTCTTTCGCGCGCGGTCAGGGGCGCGTCGCGCGCAGTCGGGGGCGCGTCGACGGATGATTGCGGCGGCAGCCCCCAGGAATTCACGAGCAGACGCTCGTGCGCAGAAAAGACGGGATCCGCGCCTGGCTTTCTCTGCACGTAGGTGCCGTCCGAACCCAGATCCCATGCCTGTCTATTGTCGGCGAGGCAGGTCTCGAGCAGCGAGCAGATGCGCGGATGCAAAGACACGTCTTCGACCGGAGTAATGACTTCAACCCGCCGATCGAAATTGCGTGGCATCCAATCAGCCGATCCGAAGTACAGCTCCTCGATTCCGGCATTCGCGAAATAGAAAATGCGTGAGTGCTCCAGAAAGCGTCCGACGATGCTGATGACCCTGATGTTGTCACTGATCCCGGGAATGCCCGGCCTCAGACAACAGATCCCGCGAACGATCAGATCGATCTCGACGCCAGCCTGAGAAGCGTCATAGAGGTGCTGGATGATATCGGGATCCACGAGCGCGTTCATTTTTGCGGTGATCCGCGCGGGTTTCCCCGCCGCGGCGTGATCTGCTTCCCTGTCAACCATCTCCGTGAATCGCCTCCGCATGTTGGCCGGCGCCACGAGGAGGTTGCGGTATTGTGTCTGGTGCGAAAACCCGGTCAGCGTGTTGAACAGATCGGTCAAATCCGCGCCGATGGAAGGGCTGGTCGTGAGCAGGCCCAGGTCGGTGTAGACGTGCGCCGTCTTCGAATTGTAGTTGCCGGAGCCGATGTGCGAGTATCGCCGAATTCCATCGGGCTCTCGCCGGACGACGAGAACTGTTTTCGTGTGCGTCTTGAGACCGGGCAGCCCGTAGGCGACGTGCACTCCGAATCCTTCCAGCGTGCGCGCCCAGGTGATGTTGTTCACTTCGTCGAACCGGGCCTGGAGCTCGATCAGCACGGCGACCTGCTTTCCGCGTTGCGCCGCCTCCGTCAACGCGCGTACGATCGCCGTGTCGCCTGACGTGCGATACAGCGTCATCTTGATCGCCAGCACGTTCGGATCGACCGCCGCCGACGTCAGAAAATGCTCGACCGACGCCGGGAACGAATCGAAGGGGTGGTGGAGCAGAATATCCCGCTCGCGAATCGCGTCGAAGATCGAGCGCGACGTGTCTCGCAGCTCGGGGGGCGTAGCAGGAACGAATGGAGGATCCCGCAGCTCCGGAATTTCCATCGTCGCCAGCCACATCAAGTCGCCGAGGTCGAGCAGTGGTCCGGTTTCAACGAGGTCGGCCTCGGTCAGCGCGGGCATCTCCGGAGGCTGATCCTCCAGCAGCTCGCCGAGCAGCAGCTCGCGCAGCTCAGTCGGCGTTCCCCTCTGCACCTCGACTCGAACCACCTCGGCGAAGCGCCGCTGGAAGACCTGTTCCTCGATTATCGTGAGCAGGTCTTCGTCTTCGTCCGAGTGGGCCAGCTCGAGGTCAGAATACCGAGTGACGCGGAACGTGCTGAAGCTGCGAATCTCCATTCCAGGAAAAAGGGCTCCGAGATTTGCTCCAATCACTCGCTCGAGCGGGACGAACTGATTCGGCCGGCCAAAGGGAATCCACCGGGGGAGAACCTTCGGCACCTTGACGCGCGCAAAGCGTGTGGTGCTCGTGGCCGGGTCGAAAACCTGAACGGCGAG
>DHJM01000128.1:3067-3714 GCA_002404335.1 Gemmatimonadales bacterium UBA4720 | reverse complement strand
AGCTCGGGCAGCAACACGTCGTACAGGCACCTGCGCTGTTGCTCCACCAGCTCGGCGACGCGCTCAATGATTGCGGCCAGCTGCTGAGCGGGCGTCATCCCGTCGGGCGGGACATGCTGCACTCCGGAAGCAATCTGGCGGCGCAGGCCCGCGACCCGGACCATGTAGAACTCGTCCAGGTTGGTGCTGAAGATCGCGAGGAATTTGAGGCGTTCGAGCAGCCGGTTTCTCGGATCGAACGCCTCGTGGAGAACCCGGGCGTTGAACTCGAGCCAGCTAAGCTCGCGATTGATGTAGAGGGAGGGGTCGATGGCGGGCATTTACGTGGGTGACAGCGCTAGAGCCGTGCCGCGCAGGGTTTAACGTTCGTTCAAAGACTGACTCAGCGTTAGATTCTGATCAACTTCTTTCGGAATCGTTAAGTGGGCCACACCGACGCCGTCGTCGTTCTCACCACTCTCGCCACCACCGACGAGGCCGCGAAGTTCGTCAAACAGCTCCTCGAACGGCGATTGGTCGCGTGCGGGACGATTCT
The DNA here is from genome assembly GCA_002404335.1 of Gemmatimonadales bacterium UBA4720. Classification (GTDB taxonomy): domain Bacteria; phylum Gemmatimonadota; class Gemmatimonadetes; order Gemmatimonadales; family Gemmatimonadaceae; genus UBA4720. Next base: position 3,179 of record DHJM01000128.1, on the reverse strand, counting down.
GCCCGGTACCAGGTCGCTTTACCGCTGGGAAGACAAGCTCGCCGACGAGACTGAGGTCGTTGTCATGCTCAAAACGCGCTCCGGCGCGATTCACGGCCTCGAGAAAGCCTTC
>DHJM01000128.1:468-2901 GCA_002404335.1 Gemmatimonadales bacterium UBA4720 | reverse complement strand
CTCGAACGCTACCTTGGGTGGATCAATGCCGAGACCAGCCTCACGATCGTCTAAATCGTCCTGAAGCCGGTCGAGCCTAACGATCGTCTAGATCGTCTTATAGGGGTGAGTCCCGCCGCGCCTTCCAGCACACAACCCTTCATGACATCGACGCGCGCCGTGCTCGCGGTTGTCGTCGTTGCCCTCTGGCTCGGCGGGCTCGCCATGATGCACCGCCGCAACGCCAACGTGAGCGAGGCGCAGCAGCTCGCGCAGGTCGCGCTGAGGCTCCAGCCCGAGACGTTCTACTACACGATCGAGCGCGATGGACTGCAGATCGGCGCGGCATCTTCGGCCCTCGATACGACGGCCAACTCGCTCGTCAGCGAGGAGTATTTCGTCGGAGACTATTCGTCGGGGAAGTCACCCGAGCGGACCTCGGCACGCTGGCAGACGAGATTAACGCGGGGATTTCGCCTCAACGATTTGACGATCGATATCGCGCGCCCAACGCGTCCCTACTCGATCAAGGCCTCAGTCGAGGAAGACACACTGATCTTCATCGCCGGAACGAGGAAGAATGGTGGTCGTCCGCCCGCGCATTACACGTTCGTTCCCCCGCTGTATACTCCGTCGCTCGCGCCGGTCGTATTCATGTTGGGCGGCGAGCACACCGTCGGACGAAAGCAGAGATTGTCGGTGTTCGATCCGACCACTCGACTCGTGATCCGTCCGGAGCTCGAGATCCGCGCCGAGTCGCTGTTCACGGTCGTGGACAGCGCCGCGATGGACGCGGCCGGAGATTGGTCGCCGGCGCATCGCGACACCGTGCGCGCGTGGCGCATTGAAGGAGCACCCCAGGGTCTCACCACATGGGTTGACGCCGAGGGGCGGATTGTTGCAGCGCGGGCCGGCAGTCTCTCTGCCTACCGCACCGCCTTCGAAATCGCATTCAAGAACGCAAAAGCCAAATGATAGAACTGCGAAGCCTCACCAAGAAATACGGCTCGTTCACGGCCGTTGATTCCATTGATCTGTCCGTTCCCGACGGCGAGCTGTTCGGATTCCTGGGCCCCAATGGCGCGGGCAAGACGACGACGCTTCGCATGATCGCGGGAATTCTCCAGCCGACGTCGGGGAGCATCCATCTCGCGGGAATCGATCTCGCTCAGGATCCACTCGCCGCGAAATCGAAGCTGGGCTTCATTCCCGACCGCCCGTTCATCTACGAAAAGCTGACCGGGGCCGAGTTTCTCCGCTTCGTGGCTGGCTTGTACGGACAAGATGGCGACAAGGTCGAGCACCGCGGTCGCGAGCTGATGGCGTTGTTCGATCTCGAGGAATGGGCCGACGAGCTGGTCGAGAGCTACAGCCATGGAATGCGGCAAAAGCTGATCATCTCGAGCGCGTTCATTCATCGGCCGGAAGTGATCGTGGTGGACGAGCCGATGGTCGGACTAGATCCGAAGGCGGCGCGAATTCTCAAGGATCTGTTCCGCGAGTACGTGAAGCGTGGCCACACCATCATGATGTCCACCCACACTCTGGAAGTCGCAGAGACGCTGTGCGATCGCATTGCGATCATTCAGCAGGGCAAAATCCGAAGCGTCGGAACAATTCAGGATTTGCGCGACGAAGCCACGGGTGGCGGAGGGCTCGAGGAGATATTCCTCAAGCTCACCGGTGAGCGCGCGGCGCGCGATGCGATGGAAGTTCTAGATGCATAGCCGCGGAAATAGTTCAGTGGACGGTCTCAATGCGTGTTGAACTCGGTTCACCGGCAGTTGTTGGTGTCAACATCTCGCCCGGCGAGGTTGGCCAGGCCGCTACGGCCGCGCCCCTGACCACGCGGTTTCGGACGTCGCCGACTTTGCTGCACGTCCTGTCGCCCAAGTTCCTCTCGATCAAGGCGCGCCCGCTCGGCAAAACGGAGAGCAGATCGGGCAGGCTGGTCCTGTTCCTCGTGATCGGCGCGGTCTTCTGGCTGTTCGTGTTTGGGATGTTCTACCGGCTGCTCAAGTATTTCCGCGGCATCCCCGAGATCGGTGCGCTCCTCGCGGCCAAGCTGCTCGGAATCATGTTCGTCAGCCTGTTCGGCATTCTCATTCTGTCAAACGTCGTCACCGCGCTCTCGAGCTTTTTCCTGGCCAAGGATCTCGATCTCTTAGTCGCCGCGCCGGTCGACTGGCTCCGACTCTACGGGGCGAAACTGCTGGAGACGACGGCGCACTCGAGCTGGATGGTGGTGCTCGTCGCGACTCCAGTGCTTACGGCTTACGGAATCATTTACCAGGGTGGATTTCTCTATCCATTCGTGGCGATCGCGGCGGTGCTGCCCTTCCTCTTCATTCCGGGGGCGATCGGGAGCTCGGTGACGCTCATTCTCGTCAACATTTTCCCGGCACGGCGAACCCGCGACATTCTGAGCGTCATCGCCGTGCTGGCGGCGGCGGG
>DHJM01000128.1:0-272 GCA_002404335.1 Gemmatimonadales bacterium UBA4720 | reverse complement strand
CAGGAGAGCGGCGAGCGGTGGGTGCGACAGGGGACGTTCGGCCGGTTCGTAGCGCGCCTGCTCACACCGTGGGGAGTGATGCGACGCGAGCTGGTGCTCAAGGAGATGCGCCTCTTCTTCCGCGACACGACTCAATGGTCGCAGCTGATCCTGTTGACCGTGCTCGTCGTCGTCTACGTGTTCAACATCAAGTTCCTGCCGCTGCGCGGAGAAGGCGTGACGTTCTTTCTGCGCCAACGTGATCCCGTTCGTGAATCTCATTCTGGCGGGAT
>DHJM01000105.1:17460-22628 GCA_002404335.1 Gemmatimonadales bacterium UBA4720 | reverse complement strand
CCTTGCGCCGATACTCTCGTTCATACCCGCGCTGACTACGTGGTCCGTGATTCCCTTCGGCGCGCCGTGGCCGACTCGCTGGGGAAGGATCGACCTGGTCGTCGCCGATCTGCCGGTCGGCTTCCTGTTCATCCTCGCGATTAGCTCGCTCGGAGTCTACGGTATCGTCCTCGCGGGCTGGTCATCGAACAACAAGTACGCGCTGCTCGGCGGCCTTCGCTCGAGTGCTCAGATGATTTCGTATGAGATCTCGATGGGCATGTCGACGATTCCGATATTGCTCCTAGCCGGCAACGTCAGCCTCAACAGCATCATCAATCAGCAGGCGTGGGGCGGATGGAATGTCGTGAATCTGACGGTTGCATTTTTCATCTTCATGGTGTCGGCGTTCGCCGAGACCAATCGGTTGCCCTTCGATTTGCCGGAGGCGGAATCGGAGCTGGTCGCCGGATATCACACGGAGTACAGCGCGATGAAGTTCTCGCTCTTCTTCATCGCGGAATACGCGAACATGGTGACGGCGAGCGCGCTGATGGCGACGCTCTTCTTCGGAGGCTGGGACGTGCCGTTCACGGCTCGGGACAACATCGGCCCCTTCAGCAAATGGCTGTCGTTGCTCTCGATCGGGATCTTCCTCGCCAAGATTCTCTTCTTCGTCTTCGTGTTCATGTGGGTCCGATGGACGCTGCCGCGCTTCCGCTATGACCAGCTGATGTCTCTCGGCTGGAAGTTCATGCTGCCGCTCGCGCTCGTGTACATCGTGCTCATCGCGTCCGTCATGCTCGGGCTCAGCGCCGCCGGAATTCCGGAGGGCTTGTGGCAGACTGCGATACTGGGCTCGATCAACCTCGGGGTGATCATCCTGCTGTTCGCGATTCTCGACCGGGGGCGGATCATCAGTCCCGCTTATGGAAGGATGCATCCGAGGGAAATCGAGCGGCTGCGGCAACTGGACAGGCAGCTGGAAAAACGCCATCCCATCGTAACAGAGGTCGGCAGATAATGGCGATTAACGTGAAGGTGGTCGAGAGGCCAACCGACGACGTCAGCTACGTTCGCGCAACGCTCAAAGGAATGGCGCTCACGGTCAAGCATCTTTTCGACGTCCAGGGGCGAGTCACGACCCAATATCCAGAGGAGAAATCTCCGATCTCTCCGCGCTGGCGCGGCACCCACAGAATGCTGACGACGGAGACCGGGAAGGCGCGGTGCGTCGCCTGCGGCCTTTGCCCAACCGTGTGTCCGGCGAACTGCATCAAGCTGGTGCCTGGCGAGGATGAGGAAGGGAACCGCTATCCCCTCGTGTTCGAGATCGATGAGTTCCGCTGCATCTTCTGCGGATTCTGCCAGGAGGTCTGTCCCGAGGAAGCGATTCACGTCGGGCGCCATTATGAGAACTCCGAGTACAGCAGGGAAGGCTTCGTTTACGACCTGCAGCGCCTGATGGATCAGACGCACCCGGTGTGCGAGATGTGGGATCCCGAAGACCCCAAGGGCGAGTGATGGAGCCGCACTACTCGCTCGTCTACGTCTTTCTCTTCTATCTCTTCGGGGTCATCGCGCTCGCATCGGCGCTGATCTTCGTGACGCGCAAAAGTCCGGTGGCGGCGGCGCTCTGGCTGGTCAATACCATGTTCAGCCTCGCCGCTCTCTACGTGATGCTCGACGCGCAGTTCGTCGGCGTCATGCAGGTGCTGGTGTACGCCGGCGCCATCATGGTCGTGTTTCTGTTCGTGGTCATGCTGCTGAATCTTGGGCATCCATCGGAGCTGGCGGCTGCGCGAGGCACCGGGTGGAAGCTCGCCGCCGGGCTGATCGGGCTCGGTCTCCTCAGCGAGATCATGGTAATCGCCCGCACGAAGCTTCCGGAACAGCTGATCGTACCGCGCGATTTCAACGAGCAGCAACTCCAGAAGCTCAACGTCGTTGGCATGATCGCGGAGCCGCTCTTCAAAGACTACCTGCTGGCGTTCGAGCTGACGAGCGTCCTTCTGCTGGTGGCGATAACGGGAGCTGTGGTACTCGGAAGAGGGAGGGCCGCCGGTGCTCGCTGAGTCCCTCGCCCTCACGGCTGCGCTCTTCATCATCGGTGTGGTCGGAGTCCTGATTCACCGGAACGCGATCATCATCTTCATGTGCGTCGAGCTGATGCTGACGGCGGTTAATCTGACCTTCGTCGCCTTCTCCCGCTTCTACGGAACGGCGGGTCAGGTATTCGTCGTATTCGTGATGACGGTCTCGGCAGCCGAAGCGGCCGTCGGGCTGGCCATCATCATCGCGATCTTCCGCCATAGGCAGACGATCAATCTCAAGGACATCAATCTGCTCAAGGGCTGATGCTGCTCCAGACCGCTGTTTCCGCAGCCTCGCAGGTTCATCCGCTCTCCGGCACCATCGCCGAGTGGGTGTGGCTGCTGCCGATCCTGCCGCTCGCCGGATTCGTGATCAACGGGCTGCTTTCGCTCGCGGGCGCGCGTTTCGGCCCGACCGACCCGACGGCCGCAGGTGATCATCACTCCGGGGCCGCGGCCGACGCGCCGGCGAGCGCGCACTTGGAGCACGGCGCCGAAGGCGAGGACCAACATGCGGTGAAGCGGCATCGCTGGTCCGGCGTCGTGAGCGTCGTCGGACCCGGCGTGCTCATACTTTCATTCCTGCTCGCGCTCGGGATTTGGCAGGCGATGGCCAGCGCCCAGCCGGCCGCCGCTTTCATCCAGAGCTATTTCAGCTGGATGCCGGTCGGCGATCTGCGAATCGACGCGGCGTTCCAGCTCGATCAACTATCGATGGTGATGATCCTTGTGATCACGGGGGTCGGCGCGCTGATCCACGTCTTCAGCGTCGGCTACATGCGGGACGATCCCAGTTACCCGAGATACTTCTCGTATCTCAACCTGTTCGTGTTCTTCATGCTGGTGCTGGTGCTTGGCGCCAACTATCCGGTGCTGTTCGTCGGCTGGGAGGGAGTGGGACTCTGCTCCTATCTCCTGATCGGCTTCTGGTTCAACGAAAAGGCGAACGCTGACGCGGGGAAGAAAGCGTTCATCGTAAACCGCATTGGAGACTTCGGCTTGCTGGTCGCCATGTTCATGCTGTTCGCGAACATCGGCGTCCTCGACTTCGCCGGCGTGAGCGCGAAGGCGGTAGATCTGGGGGCCGGCAGTGCGCTCGTCACCACGATCTGCCTGTTCATGTTCCTCGGCTGCACGGGTAAGAGCGCGCAGATTCCTCTCTATATCTGGCTGCCGGATGCTATGGCCGGTCCGACGCCCGTTTCGGCGCTGATCCATGCGGCGACAATGGTGACCGCCGGCGTGTATCTGATCGCGCGCAGCTCGTTCCTCTTCTCGCTTTCGCCGGTCGCATCGCTAACGGTCGCGGTGGTCGGCGCGGTAACCGCGATCTTCGCCGCGACGATCGGTCTCAAGCAGTGGGACATCAAGAAGGTGCTGGCTTATTCGACGATCTCACAGCTCGGGTACATGTTCGTGGGTGTGGGTGTCGGCGCTTACGTGTCGGGCATGTTCCACCTCGTCACGCACGCCTTCTTCAAGGCTCTCCTCTTTCTCGGGTCGGGCTCAGTGATCCACGCGATGCACGCCGCCTATCACCGGACCCACAGCGACGAGGACGCGCAGGACATGCGCAACATGGGTGGCCTCAAGCGCTACCTGCCGGTCACCTGCGTGCTGATGTGGATCGCGACACTGGCGATCTCAGGGATACCGCCGTTTTCGGGCTTCTTTTCCAAGGACGAGATTCTGGGCTCGGTGTTCGCGCGAGCGCAGGGGTCGACGCTCGCATCTGCCACGTGGCTCGGAATCCCGGGCAGTACGCTGCTTTACATCATCTACGCGATCGGCCTTGCAGCCGCATTTCTCACCGCGGTTTACATGACGCGGATGATGCTCTACACGTTCCACGGGCCGACCCGCACCGGAACGGAAGAGGAGAAGGCTCTGCACGAAGCGCCGTGGATCATGACCGGCCCGCTCGTCGTCCTCGGAATCCTGGCCGTCTTCGGCGGCTGGCTCAATCTGCCTGAAGTCGTTACCGACATCATCCCGTTGGGTCCTCGGGAGCTTCTCGCGCACTGGCTCGATCCCGTGGTTGGCGACGCGACAACGCGCATCACTGCGGGAGCCGCACAGGCTCCCGCAGTGACTGAGCAAATGCTGATCGGTGCCGCCGTTGTGATCGCGGTCGCAGGCATCGTGGCCGCGATGGCGCGTCTCAAGCCCGACCGTCTCCCACGCAAGCGAGACGCCGTGCCCGAGCACGGGTTCGAAGGGGTCGTGGCCCACAAGTATTACGTGGACGAAGGTATCGAGAGAACGATCGTCGAGCCGACCTACGCGGTATCGCGCAGCTTCCTCTGGCGAGTGATCGACAATGGCCTGATCGACGGTTTCTTCGTCAACGGAAGTGCCGCTCTCGCGCGTGGCTTTGGCTGGGTGGGATCGCGGCTGCAAACCGGGAACGTCGGTGTGTATGCGTGGTTTCTGGTGGTAGGAGTGCTGGTGATGCTTGGCGCATTCACCCTTCGGTGATCTGATCAATGGCAAGTATTCTCGACTCGATCGGCTACAACCTTTGGGTGCTCCCCGCGCTGCTGGCTATCCCGCTCGTCGGCGCCGTGATCGTGCTGCTGCTGCCGGTCCGCGATCCGGCGGCGACTGCCGCGGGCGTGGAGACCCCCGCCGCGCGCCAGGTTGCGCTCTGGCTGTTCGTGCTCGAGTTCGTGGTCTCGATCGGGCTCTGGTGGTCGTTCAATCCGGCGGACACCGGGTGGCAGGCACCGATCGATATCGGCTGGATTCCGACCTGGGGGGTCCGTTTCACACTGGGCGTCGATGGAATCGCGCTGATGATGGTGTTGTTGACGACCTTCATCATGCCGCTGTCGGTTCTCGGGAGCTGGACGAGTATCCGCACCAAGGTGCGCAGCTATTACGCGCTGCTGCTCGTTCTCACGACCGGCATGCTGGGAGTGTTCCTGGCGCGCGACCTCTTCCTCTTCTACGTGATGTGGGACGTGATGCTGGTGCCGATGTATTTCATCATCGGCATCTGGGGTGGGGAACGCCGCGTCTACGCGAGCATGAAATTCTTCATCTACACTTTTCTGCCATCGCTGCTGATGCTGGTGGCCATCATCTACCTCGGAC
>DHJM01000105.1:5394-17405 GCA_002404335.1 Gemmatimonadales bacterium UBA4720 | reverse complement strand
CCCTGTGGCTGTTCGGGGCGTTTTTCCTGGCGTTCGCGGTCAAGGTGCCGATCTTTCCATTCCACACGTGGCTTCCTGACGCACACGTCGAAGCTCCGACCGCGGGATCAGTGATCCTTGCCGGCATCATGCTGAAGATGGGCACCTTCGGATTCCTGAGATTTGCGCTGCCGCTTTTCCCTGGCGCGGCGATGAATCCGACGATCAGAATGATCATCCTCATCCTGGCGCTGATCGGCATTATCTATGGCGCCCTGGTCGCAATGGTGCAGCCGGACTTCAAGAAGCTCGTGGCGTATTCGTCGGTCAGCCACCTCGGATTCGTCATGCTCGGCATCTTCGCGCTGACGCTCCAGAGCGTTCAGGGCGCGCTGATGGTCATGATCAATCACGGCATCTCGACCGGCGCGCTGTTCCTTCTGGTGGGCATCATCTACGAGCGCCGGCATTCGCGCCAGATCGACTCCTATGGGGGAATAGCCCGCGTGGTGCCGATGTTCGCCGCGATTCTCACGTTTGTCTCGCTCAGCAGCATTGGGCTTCCCGGCACAAATGGATTCGTCGGAGAATTTCTGGTGCTGATCGGATCGTTCCGCACGTATCCGGTGCTGACGATCATCGCGACAACGGGGGTCATCTTCGCCGCCGTATATCTGCTCTGGGCGCTCCAGCGGATCCTCTTCAACCCGCTCGACAGGGCCGAGAATGAGCATCTGACCGATCTCAACAGGAGGGAGCTGGCTCTCCTGGTTCCATTAGTGGCCGTGATCATCTGGCTCGGCGTTTATCCCGCGCCGGTCCTGCGCAGGATGGAAGGATCGGCGCAGCTCCTCGTCAATCGCGTCGAGCGCGCTGGAAGCCTTCCACAGGTAAGCGAGGCCGGCCGCTGATGCAATTCGACCTGAGCATGCCCGCCCAGCTCACCTCGGCCCTTGGCCCCGACGTGCTCCTCATGGGCGGAGCGATGATTCTTCTCCTCTGGTCAGGGTGGCGGCGCGAGAGCGACGAGCACCAGCGGAGCGTCGGAATCCTGAGCATGGTGCTCTGCGTCCTGACGATGGTGGCAGTGGGTTACTACGCGTATCGTGGTTACACTGCGACCAACGGCGTCATCGCCGTCGACAATTTCCGCTGGGCCGCCGACGAGATCTTTCTGATCGCGACGCTCGGCACCATCGCGATGTCGCTCGATTACAACCGGCGCGAAGGAATCACCCCGGGAGAATCGCACGTCCTGCTCCTGCTCTCGACGTCGGGGATGATGATTCTGGCCGCCGCGCGCGATCTCATCATCGTCTTTCTCGGCATCGAGCTGATGTCAATCGCGATCTACGTTCTCGTCGGCCTCAATCGCCGACGCGAGAGATCCGCCGAGGGCGCGATAAAATATTTCCTGCTCGGCGCGTTCTCGACGGCGTTCCTGTTGTACGGCATCGCTCTCGTGTACGGAGCCACGGGTGCTACCAACTTCGTCGCCATCCGGTCCAACATCATCAGCTACGGCCTCGAGCACAGCGGATTGCTGCTCGTCGGCATCGCGCTTCTATTGGTGGGCTTTGGCTTCAAGGTCGCGGCGGCGCCGTTCCACATGTGGGCGCCGGACGTCTATGAAGGCGCACCGACCCCGATTACCGCGTACATGGCTGCGGCCGTGAAAGCCGCATCATTTGCCGCGCTCTTCCGGCTCTGGCTCGAGGCCTTTCCCACATTGCTTTCGACCTGGCACGAGGCGGTGTGGTGGCTGGCCGCGCTCACTATGATCGTCGGTAATCTGGTCGCGTTGGCACAGAGGAATATCAAGCGACTGCTCGCATATTCGAGCATTGCCCACGCGGGCTACATCCTGGTCGCACTGGTCGTGGGCACGACCCTCGGCAGCTCCGCTTTCATGTTCTACCTCTTTGCCTACACAATGGCGACGCTCGGCTCCTTTGCCGTGATCGTCGCGCTCGGCCGGGCTGGAGAGGACAACATGGGCGTCGAGGAGTACGCCGGCCTCTGGAGCGTCAGACCAGGACTCGCGGTGGCGATGGCGGTGTTCATGCTCGCCCTGCTCGGCTTCCCGATCTTCGGCGGAATTGGATTCTTCGCCAAGTGGTACATCCTCGAGGCCGCACTCAAGGCCCCGTTCCCGCAAACGAGACTCGCTGTGATTCTGGTCGTCATGAGTGTCGTCAGCGCGGGATACTACCTGTACGTCGTGATGGTGATGTTCATGAAGCCGCGCTCGAGTACCGCTATTCTGCCCGAGCGCGCCGGCGGCTGGACCCGCGCCGTGGTATGGGGCTCGGCCGCCATCATCCTGTTTTTCGGGCTTTTCCCAGACGCGCTTGTTTCCCTGACACAGCGCAGCACGCCGGCGGTGAGCAAGGAAGTCGCGCAGCGATCGCGGTAACCGCGATGGCAATCTCACGCGCGATCTTTCGGGAGTACGACATCCGTGGCATCGCGGGGAAGGATCTCACTGAAGAAGTAGCCATCGCGGTCGCCGGCGCGTACGCCGCGTTCCTGGCCGAAAGAGGAGTGAAGGGCGCGCTCGCCGTCGGGCGTGACAACCGGCCGAGCGGGGAAGGACTGCACCGCGCACTGGTGGGAGGGCTGCTGGCAAGCGGCCTAAACGTGGTGGACGTCGGGGTCGTCCCCACTCCGCTTGCGTACTGGTCGCAGCACAATCTCGCCGTTGTCGGCGGAATCCAGATCACGGGCTCACACAACCCGCCCGAGTACAACGGGTTCAAGCTTGGACTCGGCACCAGCTCGATCTACGGCGCGGACATACAGCACATCTACGAGCTTGCTCTCGCCGGCAAGTTTCCGCGCGGCAAGGGCACGCTTCGCGGCGAGCAGGTCATCGACCGCTACATCGACGACATCGCCGCGCGCGTCGGAAAGGTTCGGCGCACGCTCAAGGTGGTCATCGATTGCGGGAACGGAGCGGGCGCTCTCGTTGCGCCGAAGCTTTTCCCGAAACTCGGCATCAAGCCGCGCTACCTCTTTTGCGAGAGCGACGGCACCTTTCCGAATCACCATCCCGATCCCACCGTTCCAAAAAATCTCGACGCCCTCATCGCCGCGGTGAAACAGGATCAGGCCGACATCGGCATCGCGTTCGACGGGGACGCAGACCGCATTGGCGTCATCGACCACACGGGCGAGATCATTTGGGGCGATTACCTTCTGATCATCTACGCGCGCGATGCGCTGGCGCGAACGGGAAAGGGCCAGTCAATCGTGTTCGATGTCAAGGCATCACAGGCGCTGCCGGAAACCATCGAGAAGGCCGGAGGAATTCCCGTGATGTGGAAGACGGGACACTCGCTGATCGAGGAGAAGATGCACCAGACTCACGCGCCGGTTGCCGGTGAGATGTCCGGCCACATGTTCTTCGCCGAGGGCTATTACGGATTCGATGACGCCCTGTACGGCGCCGCGCGGCTCCTTCGCATCGTTGCCGAGTCGGGGAAGACCGTTCGCGATCTGCTGGCCGATGTGCCGCGCTTCGTCTCCACGCCCGAGATCCGCTTAGACTGTCCCGACGACAAGAAGTTCGGGATCGTCGAGGAGGCCCAGAAGTATTTTGGCGCCAAATACAAGGTCAACACGGTCGACGGCGCGCGAGTGCTCTTCGGCGACGGGTGGGGACTCATCCGGGCGTCGAACACTCAGCCCGTGCTCGTCATGCGGTTCGAAGCGCGAACGAAGGAGCAGCTTGAGAAGATTCAATCCGAGATGCAGGGCTGGCTCCGCTCCAAGAGCGTAAAGGTTTGATGTGACGTACTCCACCCGCAGGCGCCTCCTCATCGGGGTCGTCGTCGCGGCGGCGGTACTCGTCGGCGGACGCGCGGCGTCGACCTTGTACGCGAATTACACCTGGTACGCCGTGCTCGGAGCGAGCTCGCTCTGGCGCGAAAGGGCTGGCGATCTGCTGCTGATCTATGGGATCGGTTCCGTCATCGCGGTGCTCGTCGCCTTTCTAAATCTCTCCGCGCTCGGGCGGAGCATTGGTGTCCTGACATTGCCTCGACGGCTGGCCAACGTGGAGTTTGGCGAGGCAGTGCCGCGCAAATACATCGACCGGTTCGCCCTTTTCCTCTCGGTTGCGATCGCCGCCGCGGTCACGCCGGCGCTTCCGCCGTGGACCTCGCTGGCGCTGGCGCGGCTCGAAGTCAGCTTCCGCGAGAGCGATCCTTACTTCCAGCACGATCTCGCGTTTTACACAACTTGGCTTCCTTTCGAGAAAGCGGCCTACTCGTGGGCGATGCTGCTGGCCGTGGGAGTCTCGATCGTAGTCGTCATCCTCTACTCCCTTACACCCGGCTTGAGATGGGAGAGAGCCGGCCTTCGAATGAGCGCGCGCGTCAGACGGCACCTGAGCGTGTTGGCGGCGATGCTGCTACTCATCACGATGTGGAGCTACCGGCTGGAATCGTACGAGCTTCTGATGCACGGTAGCGGTGAGGGAGGGGTCTTTTCGTTCGTAGATCATCAATGGCTCCTTCCGGGGCTGGTCATACTTTCGGTCGCCACGGCCGCCGCGGCGATTACGGTACTTGTGAGCGGGTGGACGGGACAGCTGCGCACCGGCTTCATCGCCGTCACAGTGATCGTGGTGTTGTCCGTCGCCGTCCAGGAAATCGTTCCGCTGCTCGTCCGGCGCTTCACTCCTCGTGAAACGCAGATGGTGCAGGACCGCCCGTACGGCGCCACCCGCGCCGACTTTACGCGGCGCGCATACACCCTGACCGCGGCATCGTACGATGCCTTGCGGAAGTCCGCGGTGTCAGCGGCACTCGACAGCGTGGTCACGAGCGCGGCGGGTCAGCTGCTGCTGCGGCAGGACTCCCTTGTCTATCCCGGCGCGCAAGGTCTGGTGCTCGTCTCCGATCCACAACTGGACGTCGCGGGGCAGCGGCTAGGTGACGGCTTCTCTCGACTGGGATACGCGTGGGCGTATCAGTCAGTCGATCTTCTCTCTGACTCGCTCTCGCGGCGCGTCAGGCTTGTCAGCGTGCGCGACGTGCGGACCAGAATTCGCGCTCTTGCGCCGATCTTCGCGCAAGGAAGCATGGTCGAGCCGATGTTTCACTCCGATACGCTCTACTGGAAGCTGGAGCTGTATACCGCCTCGTCCAATTATCCACTCAGCGAGCGCTACATTCTCGCGGGAGAGGAACGCAGCTATTTCAGACACGCCGCCACCGCGCTCGTGAACGCAAGGACGGCTCGAGTGATGATGGCAGCGGATCCAGCTCCCGATCCGATAGCGCAGACCTGGATGACAGCGTTTCCAAACGCATCCGACTATCGTGCTCCCGGAATTGTGCGCGAGCTGACAACGACACCGTGGTCGCCGATCGCGGCGGAATCGTCGCCGTTGGGCAGCGACTCGACATTCAGGGCCGCGGTGACTCGTCTCTACAATCGCATGCGAGCCGCGCTCGCCGCCGCCGATCTCAAGGCCTTCGGGGTCGCATACGATTCGCTCGGCGCCCTCATTGGGCCCACGCGCAGATGACTGAGACTCGGACCGCTGTTATCGCGGTCGGCGGCAATGCGCTTTCCCCCCCGGGAGAGCACTCGACAATCGCCGACCAGTTTCGCCACACGCGCGATAGCCTTGGCCCGATCGTCGATCTCGTGCTTGATGGTTGGCGGGTCGTGGTGGTTCACGGCAACGGGCCACAGGTTGGAGACGAGTTGGTCAGAAACGAAAAGGCTCGCAGCGAAGTCTCGCCACTTCCGCTCGGCGTGCTCGTGGCCGGTACGGCGGGGTGGATCGGCTACATGCTGCAGCAGTCGCTCGAGAACGCGCTGAGGAAGGCTGGGCATTTGAGAGACGTCGTGACCGTCCTCACGCAGGTCGAGGTTGCCGCGGATGACCCGGCCCTCAAGGATCCGAAGAAGTTCATCGGGCATGGACTCTCGGTCGTGCGCGCCCGGGAGCTGAAGGCACAGGGCCATTCAGTGAAGAAGGATGGGAAGGGACACTTTCGGCGCGTCGTCGGAAGTCCTCGGCCGCTCGCGATTCACGAGCTGGCAACGATTCGGACTCTGCTCGAGCGTGATACCGTCGTGATTGCGTGCGGCGGCGGCGGCGTGCCTGTATATCGTCACGCCGTGCTTGGGCTCGAGGGAATCGACGCGGTCGTCGATAAGGATCTCGCCGCCGCGGTTCTTGCGAGAGAGCTCGGCGCCGAGCTTTTCCTGATTCTCACCGATGTCGATGCCGTTTATTCTGGGTGGGGCACGGAACAGCAGCGCGCGATCAGCTCGATGACCGTGAGTGAGGCGGATCGGCTGGCGAGCGAAGGAGCGTTCGGCGAAGGCAGCATGGCTCCGAAAGTTGCGGCTGCCGCGGATTACGTGCGTCGAACACAGGGTCGTGCCATTATTACTGAGTTGAGCAAGGGCAGGGCGGCGGTGCAGGGCGTTGGTGGTACGGAAATACTTCCATAAAGCTTCACATCAATATCGACAATCCGCGTGCACGCACGCGTTCGGAGCAAGAGTGAACATCCACGAGTACCAGGCAAAGGACATTTTCCGGAAGTACGGCATCCCGATCCCGCCCGGCGAGGTCGCGACGACGCCGGAGGAAGCGCAGGCAATCGCTCGAAAGTTTGGCACCACCGTCGTCATTAAGGCGCAGGTTCACGCCGGCGGTCGCGGAAAAGCTGGCGGTGTAAAACTCGCCAAAACGCCTGAGGAGGCGAGGAATGTTGCCGCCCAGATCCTCAAGCTCGTCATCAAAGGCCTCCCGGTAAAAAAGGTTCTCGTCACACCGGCAGCCGACATCGCCAGTGAAGCCTACGTCGGCATCATCGTGGATCGCGCCTCCAAGCGATCGGTGTTCATGGCGAGTCCCGCCGGCGGAATTGACATCGAAGAAGTCGCGGCCAAGACGCCCGACAAGATCCTCCGCCACGCGGTCGATCCGCGTTACGGCTTGCAGATGTTCGAGGCCATGCAGCTCGCGTTCTTCCTCTATTCCGACATGAAGCAGGTTCGCGCCGCCGCGAAGATTCTTCTGCAGCTATACAAGGCGTTCTCCGAGAACGGTGGATCGCTGGCCGAGATCAATCCGCTGGTGACGACGCCCGCCGGAGAGATCGTCGCGCTGGATGCGAAAATGGTCATCGACGACAACGAGCTCGATCGCCGTCCGGACATCGCCGCGCTCCGCGACGAGTCCGCTGAAGAGCAGAGCGAGGTCGAGGCGAGAAAGGCGAACCTCACCTTCATCAAGCTCGACGGCAACGTCGGCTGTGTCGTCAACGGCGCTGGTCTCGCGATGGCTACAATGGATCTCGTCAAATACTATGGGGGGGAACCGGCCAACTTTCTCGACATCGGCGGCTCGTCGAATCCGGAGAAGGTGGTCGCCGCGCTTCGCATCATCACCAGCGACAAGAACGTAAAGGCGATTCTCTTCAACATCTTCGGCGGAATCACGCGCACCGACGATGTGGCGAATGGAATCGTGACGGCGATCAAGCAGAACCCGCTCAAGGTTCCGCTCGTCATTCGGCTCACAGGCACTAATGAGGAGATCGCGCTCGAAATCCTGAAGAAGAGCGGACTCTCCGCGATGACCGATATGGACGAGGCGGTGAAGAAGGCAGTAGCTCTCGCCACTGGAGGGAAGGCGAAGTGAGCATCTTCATCGACAAGAGCACGCGCCTGCTCGTCCAGGGCATCACTGGGAGGGACGGTTCCTTCCACACGAAGCAGATGATCGAGTACGGAACCCAGGTCGTCGGCGGCGTGACGCCAGGGAAGGGCGGGCAAAAGTTCGAGGATAAGGTCCCGATCTTTAACACCGTAGCGGAGGCTGTGAAGAAGACCGGAGCGAATACGACGGTGATCTACGTACCGCCTCCATTCGCCGCAGATGCGATGATGGAAGCGGCCGACGCCGGAATTCCATTCATAGTCTGCATCACCGAGGGGGTCCCCGTGCTCGACATGACGAGGGTCTATCCGTACGTGAAGGAGCGAGGCTCCCGCCTTCTCGGACCGAACTGCCCGGGCCTGATCTCTCCCGGGCAGTCGAAGGTCGGAATCATTCCAGGCAGAATCTGCACGCCTGGCAACGTCGGCCTCGTGAGTCGCTCGGGCACCCTCACATACGAGGTCGTCTTTCAGATGACTCGCGCCAAGATCGGTCAGACGACGTGCGTCGGGATCGGAGGCGATCCAATCAACGGCACAAACTTCATCGATTGCCTCGACGCCTTCGAGAAGGATGCGGCGACCAAGGCAGTCGTCATGATCGGAGAGATCGGGGGCACCGATGAGCAGGAGGCTGCGCGCTTCGTCCGCGAAAAGATGAAGAAGCCAGTCGTCGGCTTCATCGCCGGACAGACTGCGCCGCCGGGACGCCGCATGGGACACGCGGGAGCGATCATCTCCGGCTCCGCCGGCACTGCCGCCGAAAAGATGCAGGCATTCGAGGAGAACGGGCGTGGGCGTTGCCAAGCGTCCCATCGACGTGGTGGATTTACTCAAACGCGCTATGCGCTAGGATATAACCGATAAATGGCTGGTAAGAGAACACTCACCATCATCAAGCCCGACGCCTTCAATTCCGGAAAAGGCGGACAGATCGTCGCGCACTTGGAGAAGGCTGGCTTCAAGATCATCGCATCCCGTGTCATGCGGCTCACAGAGGCGCAGGCGCAGGCTTTCTATGATGTTCATCGAGAGCGCCCGTTCTTCGCGCCGCTCGTTCGCTTCATGACGTCCGACAAGTGCATGCCGATCGTGCTCGAGCGCGCCGACGCGGTTGCGACGCTCCGCAAGACAATCGGAGCAACCGACCCCGCCGAGGCGGACGCGGGAACGGTCCGGAAGCTCTACGCGGAGTCGAAAGAGCGGAACGCAATCCACGCCTCCGATTCCGACGAAAACGCCGAGCGCGAAGCAAGGTTCTTTTTCCCCGAATCCGAGCTGGTTTAGTCCTCGCGCAGCGAACTGTCGTTCGCTCGCAGCCTCTGGCCGGGCCGCGCACAGCCCCCGCCAGCTAGTCTTCAGTTGCGAAACTCATCCGCGAAAAAAACTGAGAGGACTGCACTGGAATGGGGGGGCTAAACCCGCTAATTTAAAGCGCTTATGCTGTCCTTTGACATCCGCTCGCTGGAGACCAAAGCCGTCCAGGTGGACGGCTCGATTCAACCGGACGATCCCATTTGGGAAGAGGGAGATGTCCGCCCGTCGCGGCCCGTCAGGGTGATCGGAAGATTGTCGTCGGCGGGCGAGGGAAGATTCTATTTCTCCGGTCGCATCGACGGAGGGCTCGTGCTTCCTTGCCGGTTGTGCCTGGAAGAAGTCGACGTCGCCGTGGATGAGGAGGTACACTTCCTTCTCGCCGGCATCGGCGCTGACGAAGCGGACGATCCGGACGTGTTTCTGTACGATCCCAATGCGCGGATGCTGGATCTCCGTGCTGCGGTCAGAGAGACGTGGCTGCTCACGGCTCCCGCGTACGTCCAATGCAGAGAAGATTGCAAAGGACTCTGCGCGACTTGCGGTACCAATTTGAATGAGAGCACTTGCAACTGCGCACCAACCAGGACTGAATCGCGCTGGGGCGCGTTGCTCAAGCATCAGGGCGACGCACACTAGCTCGTCAAACCACCTTAAGGAACAGATCCAATGGCCGTCCCGAAGCGACGCACCTCGAAGCGAAAGAAACGCGCACGCAACACGCACAAGATCGCGCCTGCGATCGTCATCCAGAAGTGTCCCCGCTGCCAGAGCATGAGGCGTCCGCATCATGTCTGCGCGGAATGCGGATACTACGATGGCGAACAGCGAGTAGAACCGAAGGAAGCCTAGTTTGGCGCGAATAGCGTTGGACGCTATGGGGGGAGACTTCGCTCCCAAAGCGACAATCGCCGGCGCTTTACTCGCCCTGCAGGAGCTCGACGGTGCGCACACCGTGCAGCTCGTCGGACAGACATCGGTCATCGAGGCGGAGGTCGCGAGATTGCTTTCGGGCGAGCTCTCCGGCGCCGCCTCGTCGCGCCATCGGCTCGTGATCGTCGAGGCGCCCGAGGTCATCGAGATGTCGGAGAAACCCACGGCCGGCCTCCGCAAAAAGCCCAACAGCTCGATGGTCGTCGGACTCAAGCTGCAGGTCGACGGCAAGTCCGACGCCTTCGTTTCCGCCGGCAACACGGGCGCTCAGATGGCGTCGTCGGCGATGCTGCTCAAGCTCCATCCGGGCCTTACACGCCCCGCCATCGCCACCGTATTCCCCACTGCAAGCAACCCGGTCATCGTTATCGATTCGGGCGCGAACGTGGATTGCTCCGCGCAAGAGCTCTTGCAATTCGCTTGGCTTGGCGCGGTGTACGCCGAGTGCATCTTCGGTCGCGACAATCCTTCCATCGGCCTTCTCTCCATTGGTGAGGAGCCGGAAAAGGGAAACGCCGTCGTGAAGGACGCGCACGTGTTGTTCCGGAAAGCCGGATTCAACTTTCACGGAAACCTCGAGGGCCGCGATCTCCCCGCCGGCGCAAGTGAGCGCGGCCCCTTCGACGTCGTCATCTGCGACGGCTTCGTCGGAAACGTCGTGCTCAAGTTCTACGAAGCCGTGGCACCTATGATCGTGCGCCTGCTGAGCGACCACCCTGGCATCGATGCCAAGGACGTGAAAGCGGCGCTCAGCCGATTCGATTCCACCGCCTACGGCGGCGCCCCGCTCCTCGGAGTGAGAGGCGTCAGCATCATCTGCCACGGCAACTCACCGCCGCGCGCCATCAAGAACGCCATCATGGTTGCGGTCCGGGCCGTGGAGACCCATATGAACGATCAGATCGGCGAGAAGCTCGAGTTGTCAGCCCACGCCCTTAACGCGATCGCGGAGTCCGCATGAAGCGACCAGTTGCCGCTGTCGCCGGCACCGGGCGCGGTGTCCCCGCCCACGTGATGACGAATCACGACTTTGCCGCCATTGGCATCGAGACCTCACACGACTGGATTTTCGAGCGAAGCGGAATCGTCGAGCGGCATATTGCGAAGAACGGCGAGACGACCTGCTCGATGGCATCCGAGGCCTCGAGGAAGGCGATGGATGCCGCTGGGGTGCATCCGGGTGAAATCGATGTGATCGTCCTGGCTACTGCGACGCCAGATCGCCTCCTTCCGTCCACCGCTGTCGACATCCAGGCGGAGCTCGGCGCTACGCGCGCTGCAGCGTTTGACATCGGTGCCGCCTGCTCCGGCTGGCTGTACGCCATGACGACGGCCGAGGGACTGATCATGTCGGGCACCGCGGAGACGGCTCTCGTGATCGGCGCGGAGAAGATGAGCGCGATTGTGGACTGGAAGGATCGCTCGACCTGCGTCCTCTTCGGCGATGGAGCGGGCGCCGCTGTTCTGAAGCGCAGCAAAGGAGGAAAGGGCATCCTGTCCGCGTACATGCGGAGCGATGGCAAGCTGGCTGATCTTCTCTATCGCCCTGAGGGTGGAGCGACGACCCCGATGTCCGCGGACGTGCTCGAGAAGCGCTCCCATCTGGTGAGAATGGCCGGCCGCGAGGTCTTCAAACACGCGGTGCGGTCCATGTCCGACGCTGCCGACCGCGCGCTCGACGGCGCGCGCCTCACGGGAACCGACATCGATCTGCTGATTCCTCACCAGGCCAACATGCGGATCATCGAGGCGACAGCCAAACATTCCGGCATCCCGATGGAAAAGGTCTTCGTGAACGTCGACCGCTACGGCAATACATCTTCCGCTTCAATTCCAATCGCGCTCAACGAGGCGATCGAATCGGGAAGAGTCAAGGAGGGTTCGACTGTGATGATGGTCGCATTTGGCGCCGGATTCACATGGGCGTCGATGGTCATCCGCTTCTAGGCGGTGGACATCGTACTGCTCTTTCCCGGCCAGGGCTCGCAGAAGCCGGGGATGGGAAAAGATCTGGCCGAAGCATTTCCGGTCGCGCGCGGCATTTTTGGTGAGGTCGACGCAGCGCTGGGAACGGATTTGAGCCGACTCTGCTT
>DHJM01000105.1:2744-5334 GCA_002404335.1 Gemmatimonadales bacterium UBA4720 | reverse complement strand
GCGCACGGCGCAGCGGTTTGGGCGCTGACGAAGGACGCACTACACCAGCATGTCCGCGTGGCCGCGGGACACTCTCTCGGAGAATTCACTGCCTATCACGCCGCCGACGCGGTGAGCCTGCCTGGAGCGGCGAAGCTCGTGAGGAGGCGCGGCGAGCTGATGTACGAGGCCGGGATTTCGCGTCCCGGGACGATGGCGGCGATTCTTGGGACGACCACGACACCGATCGAGCAGATCTGCAAGCGCGCGACCAAGGAAGCGGGACTCGCGGTGCCCGCCAATTTCAACACTGACGACCAGGTCGTGATCTCAGGCGAAATCGCGGGCGTAGAGCGCGCGATGGAGATTGCAAAGGAGGCGGGGGCCAAGCGGGCGATCAAGCTTCCTGTGAGTGGGGCATTCCATTCGCCACTCATGGAGCCGGCCGTGGTCGGGCTCACGGACGCGATCGCGACGTCAGCCTTTATGGATCCTCTCTATCCGGTTTACTCGAACGTGACCGCCGGAGCTTCAACAACGGCCGTCGAGGCAAAGGACCTGTTGCTGCGGCAGCTCACATCCCCCGTTCTCTGGTCGACCGAGATCAGAAACATTGCTGCGAGTTTTCCCGACGCGCTCTACCTCGAGTTGGGTCCTGGCAATGTCTTGAGCGGTCTGGTGGGGCGGCTCGTCAAAGGCGCTCGCACTTTTTCGTGCGGAACTCCGCCCGAAGTCGAGAAGCTTCTTCAGATGGTCGCGTAATGAAGATCGATCTCACCGGAAAGAATGCCGTCGTCACCGGGAGCACCCGGGGGATCGGACGGGCCATCGCGGAAGCCCTGGCTGAATCCGGCGCACGGGTCGCCGTGGTGGGTCGCGATCTCGGCCGGGCGGAGGAAGCCGCGACTGCCATTGGCCACAATGCGAAGGGCTTCGCGGCCGATGTCGGCGATACGGCTGCGGTGGCCAAGCTAGTGGAAGACGTCGAGAAGGCATTCGGCTCGATCGACATTCTCGTCAACAATGCCGGTATCACCCGTGACAACCTGGTGATGCGCCTCAAGGACGACGACTGGGACGCGGTTCAGAACGCGAATCTGCGTGGCGCGTTCGCGGCGATTCGCGCCGTTTCGAGGGGGATGATGAAGAAACGAGCCGGCCGGATCATCAACATCGCCAGCATCGTCGGCTTGATCGGCAACAAGGGTCAGGCCAACTACGCCGCCAGCAAGGCCGGCCTCATCGCCCTCACCAAGTCCGTGGCCAAGGAGCTGGGGTCGCGGAACATACTCGTGAATGCTGTGGCGCCGGGCTTCATTGAGACCGAGATGACCGCCGGGATGACGAAGGAGGCCCGCGAGGCGTTGGGCCAACAGATTGCACTTGAACGGCTTGGCTCGGTACAGGACATTGCTGCCATGGTCGCCTTCCTCGCTTCGGACCTCGCCTCCTACATCACTGGGCAGGTGTTCGTCGTGGATGGCGGGATGGTGATGTGACCCGAGGCCATCTTCACCGTGAAAGGTTAGATGTGATGTAACTTGGTATCAGATATTCAGTTAGATATATTTCACGCACCCCCATAAACACGAGGACACCCACCAAATGGCCGACAATTCCAACAAGGTGAAAGACATCATCGAGAAAGAGCTCGGTGTGGAGCGTGAAAAGCTCACCAATGAGGCGAGCTTCATCGAGGACCTCGGTGCCGATAGCCTGGACATAGTCGAGCTCGTGATGGAGTTCGAGAAAGAGTTCAACATCGATATTCCTGATGAGGATGCCGAGAAGCTGCGCACCGTAGGTGATGCGCTCGGCTACCTGAACCAGAAGGTCGGAGCGTAATGAAGAGAAGAGTCGTCGTCACTGGCATGGGGATGATTACCCCCGTCGGTAACGATGTGGCGACGACCTGGCGGTCCTTGATAGAAGGGAAGTCGGGAACCGCGCCAATCACCAAGTTCGACGCATCGAAGTTTCCCGTTCGGTTCGCCGCTGAAGTGAAAGGCTTCAATCCGCTCGACTACATGGATCGGAAGGAAGCGAAGCGAGCGGACCAGTACACGCAGTACGCGGTTGCCGCGGCGCGCCAGGCCATGACCAACGCGAACCTTGTCGAGCGGAACGGGATGGACCCGGATCGCATCGGCGTCATCATCGGTAGCGGCATCGGCGGACTGAAGAGCTTCGAGGAGCAGCACGACGTCTACCGGGAGCGCGGAGTCGGAAAGATCTCCCCGTTCTTCATCCCGATGTTCATCGCTGACATCGCTGCCGGCATCGTCTCGATGATGTTCAACGCCAAAGGCCCAAACTACGCTACCGTATCGGCTTGCGCCACGAGCGCTCATGCAATAGGTGATGCATATCGGACGATCCAGTACGGCGACGCGGATGTCATGATCACAGGCGGTGCGGAAGCCACCGTCACGCCGATGGCGATCGGCGGCTTTGCCAACATGAAAGCGCTCTCCGAGCGCAACGATAGTCCCGAGACGGCCTCGCGTCCCTTCGACGCGACCCGCGACGGATTCGTGATGGGAGAAGGAGCCGGGATCCTCATCCTCGAGGAGCTCGAGCATGCTCTCAAGCGGGGCGCAACGATTTACGC
>DHJM01000105.1:2064-2643 GCA_002404335.1 Gemmatimonadales bacterium UBA4720 | reverse complement strand
CACGGCACATCGACGCCCGCCAACGACTTTAACGAGACTCGCGCCATCAAGGCGGTCTTCGGCGAGTACGCCAAGACCGTGAATGTCAGCTCGACGAAGTCGGCCACCGGCCACATGCTGGGCGCCGCCGGCGCCGTGGAAGCAGTAGTGAGCGCGATGGTCGTGGGGACTGGCATCATTCCACCAACGATCAACTACCACAATCCCCAGCCCGAGCTCGACCTCAACTACACACCGAACACTTCCGTCAAGCGCGACGTCAACGCCGTTCTCAGCAATAGTTTTGGCTTCGGTGGGCACAACACCACCCTCGCCATCAAACGCTACACGCGCTGAGCCGATGACCCGCCCTGCGGATAAATCGCTCGACCTCGCGAAGATCTCCGATCGAGCGCTCAGAGCCGTGGGAGAGAAGGTGGGTTCGCACCAACGCCTCTCTCACGCCGACGCGAAGCTTCTCTTCACATCGCCCGATCTTCTCGGAGTCGGGATGCTTGCCGACTACGCCAATCGCCGCAAGCACGGCGACGTCGTGACATTCGCGGCCAATCAGCACATCAATCCGACCAACGTCTGCTA
>DHJM01000105.1:0-1956 GCA_002404335.1 Gemmatimonadales bacterium UBA4720 | reverse complement strand
ATGAAGGCCGGCCTCCAGTACTACAGCGACATGTTCCGCGGCCTCAAGGAGCGCCATCCGCAGGTTCACATCAAAGCGCTCACCGCGGTCGAGATCGCGCACATCTCGCGCATTGATAAAATATCAATAGAAGAAGTGCTCGCGACCCTCCGCGAGGCCGGGCTCGACACGCTGCCTGGCGGCGGCGCCGAAGTGTTCGGCAAGGGCGTCCGCATGGCGATCGCCGACAAGAAGCTCGCGGCCGAAGACTGGATCGATGTGCATCGGACCGCGCACCGGATCGGGATCCGATCGAACTGCACGATGCTGTATGGTCACGTTGAGAGCATCGAGGACCGTGTCGAGCACCTCTCCATGCTTCGCGATCTGCAGGACGAGTCCCACGGCTTTCTCGCCTACATTCCGCTCGCCTATCACCCCGACAACAACGAGCTGGGGATCGAGCTCGGCCGGCAGGGATCCGCGACGACAGGCTTCGACGACCTGCGAAATCTCGCGGTCGGCCGTCTCTTCCTCGACAACTTCGAGCACATCAAGACTCACTGGATCATGGTCACGCCATTTCTCTCGCAGACCTCGCTCGCGTTCGGCGTGAACGATCTCGAGGGAACGGTGGTGCGCGAGAAGATCTACCACGAAGCCGGCGCGCACACTGCACAGGGCTTGAGCCTCGACGAGATTCTCGATCTGATCAGATCAGCCGGAAAAACTCCAGCCGAGCGTGACTCTTTCTATAACGTTCTGCGCGTCTTCGATCGCACCTCCACAGTGGCCGTGGCGGCCTGATGAAAATCGGACGCATCCCCTACATCAACTGCTACCCGGTCTATGGAGCGATCGACCGTGGAATCGTCCCACTCGACGCCGAGCTGATTGATGGGGTTCCGACCGACCTGAACCGACGGATGGGCGCGGGCCAGCTCGACATGAGCGTCGTGTCGGCGGTCGAGTACGCCCGCGACTCCGACCGCTACCTGCTGCTGCCAGACCTCGCAATCTCGTGCGATGGTCCCGTTCGCAGCGTCATGCTCTTCTCGCGTCGCCCCGCCGCCGAGCTGGGATCGAGGAGCGTCATCGTCAGCAGGAGCTCGATGACCAGCGTTGCGCTCCTCGAGCTTCTCTTCGAAAATGTCTGGCACGCGAAGCCGCGCTTCGTCCCGGGCGACGCGGAGGTCCGTGACGTGGTCGAATCGAACGACGCCGGCGTGGATGCCCGACTCGTGATCGGCGACGCCGCGCTCGTACTCGGCTCCAATCACCGCGAGCGGTATCCGCACGTGTACGACCTCGGCCAAATGTGGAAGGACTGGACCGGACAGCCGTTCGTCTTCGCGGTCTGGGTCGCGCAGCGCACGACTGACGTGAAGGAAGCGCTCGTTGCCCACGCCGGACTCATCGCTTCGCGCAACTGGGGCCTGCGCCATTTGCCGGAGCTGGCCGAGCAGGCGCATGAGGCCACCGGCGTGAAGCGAGATGTCTGCGCCGAGTATCTTTCAGGACTGGATTACAGATTGTCGTACTCGCACCTTGCCGGACTGACCGAGTTCTACCGCCGGCTCGTCGAGCGCGGACGCATCCCGAACGGAACCCTGACCTTCCTTCCCGCCGCATGAGCGAGACACTCGACCTTCTCGATTTTTACACCAACGCCTCGCTCCTCGAGTTGGGGGCCGAAGCGGACCGCGTGCGCCAGGAAAAGCATCCCGGAAACACGGTCACCTACATCATCGATCGCAACATCAACTACACGAACGTCTGCGTGGCCGATTGCGGTTTCTGCGCGTTCGCGCGCAGGCCCAAGCACGGGGAAGGCTACACACTTTCCTTCGAGCAGATCGGCGCCAAGATCGACGAGCTCAAGTCACTCGGCGGTGTCCAGATCCTGATCCAGGGCGGCCACAATCCCTACATCCCGTTCGAGTGGTATCTCGACCTGATGCAGTACATCAAGCGGAA
>DHJM01000112.1:27644-31794 GCA_002404335.1 Gemmatimonadales bacterium UBA4720 | reverse complement strand
GCCGCGCGAACGGCGGTCTCACCCATCTTTCGCCTCAGCTCCGGAGTGACCGCGACACTCGGAGACTCTTCGATCATCTTCTGATGGCGCCGCTGCACCGAGCATTCGCGCTCGCCAAGCGAGAGAACGGTGCCGTGCGAATCAGCGAGGATCTGAATCTCGACGTGCCGGGGCTGCGGGACGAACTTCTCGAGATACACCGCGTCATCGCCGAACGCACTCTTCGCTTCCCTGCGAGCCGCTTCGAGGCCGCCGGCCAGCTCTTTCGGGGCCGAGACCACGCGCATCCCCTTTCCCCCGCCGCCAGCCGCGGCCTTGAGCAGCACCGGATAGCCGAACTTCTTCGCGATCTTCTCGGCTTCTTTCGCGTTCTCGAGGGGTTCGGTCGTTCCCGGAACCACCGGGACTCCGTTCGCGACCGCGAGTGTCCTCGCGGCAGTCTTGCTTCCCATCGCCGCGATCGCCTCGGCGGGCGGTCCGATCCAGACGATTCCCGCGTCACGGACCGCTCGCGCGAACCATTCACGCTCGGAGAGAAATCCGTAGCCGGGATGAATCGCCTCAGCGTGAGTAAGCTTGGCGGCTTCGATAATCTTTTCGCCGCGAAGATAGCTCTCGCTCGAGGGTGGCGGCCCTATCAGGACTGCCTCGTCCGCCTCGCGGACGTGGGGCGCGCGGACGTCGGCCTCACTGTAAACCGCGACCGTCTTTATCCCGAGCTCCTGGCAGGCGCGGATTACGCGCAGAGCGATCTCACCACGATTCGCGATCAGAACTTTCTTGAACATCAGGAGTGGTCCGACGTCAGAGCGTCCGCTCTCGACCCATCAGAGCGGAATGTTTCCGTGCTTCTTCGGCGGGTTCTTGTCGCGCTTGGTCTGCAGCGACTCGAGCGCGTCGATGAGGGCGGGCCTGGTATCACGTGGATCTATTATGTCGTCGAGATAACCGCGACCGGCCGCGATGTAGGGATGCGCGAATTTCTCACGATACTCCTCTATCTTCGCCTCGGTCGCGGCGGCTTCATCACCGCTCTCGGAAATCTCCTTCCTGAACAGAATCTCCACCGCGCCCTTTGGCCCCATCACGGCGATCTCGGCCGTCGGCCAGGCGACGTTGAAGTCGCCGCGAATGTGCTTCGAGCTCATGACGTCGTACGCCCCGCCATACGCTTTGCGCGTGATCACCGTCAGCTTGGGCACCGTCGCCTCGCAGTAGGCGTAGAGGAGCTTCGCCCCGTGCTTGATGATACCGCCATGTTCCTGCGCGGTGCCCGGCAGAAAGCCCGGCACATCCTCGAACGTCACGAGCGGGATGTTGAAAGCATCGCAGAAGCGGATGAAGCGCGCCGCCTTGAGCGACGCGCTGATGTCGAGCACGCCGGCGAGCACGGCCGGCTGATTTGCCACCACCCCGACGCTGAATCCACCGAGGTGGGCGAAGCCGCAGATGATGTTCTTCGCGTACTCACTCTGCACTTCGTAGAACTCGGCGTCGTCCACCACGCGCGTGAGCACCTCGTGCATGTCGTACGGCTTGTTGGCGTTGTCGGGAACGATGTCGAGGAGCGACTCTTCGCGCCGGTTGCGCGGGTCGGTGCCAGGTCCCCGCGGCGCGGGCCCAAGATTGTTCGACGGGATGAAGCGGAAGAGATCTCGAATGTGCTGGAGGCATTCCGGTTCGGAGTCGCAGGCGAAATGGGCGACACCCGACTTGGCGGCGTGAGTGTCGGCGCCCCCGAGCTCTTCCATCGTGACATCTTCATGCGTCACCGTCTTCACGACGTTGGGACCGGTCACGAACATGTACGACGTGCCCCGCACCATGTACGTGAAGTCCGTAATGGCCGGCGAATAAACTGCACCGCCGGCACAGGGCCCGAGGACCGCCGAGATCTGGGGAACGACGCCGGAGGCCAGAGTGTTGCGAAGAAATATCTCCGCGTATCCGCCCAGCGAGACCACGCCTTCCTGGATGCGGGCTCCCCCTGAGTCGTTGAGGCCGATCACCGGCGCGCCGTTCCGCATCGCCAGGTCCATGATCTTCACGATTTTTTCAGCGAAGGATTCGGAGAGAGACCCGCCGAATACCGTGAAATCCTGCGAAAAGACGTAGACGAGCCGGCCGTCGATTTTGCCGTGGCCAGTGATGACCCCATCGCCGTAGAACTTCTGAGTCTCGAGTCCGAAATCGGTCGAGCGGTGGACCACGAAGCGGTCGAGCTCTACGAACGAGCCCTCGTCGAGCAGAAGCTCGAGTCGCTCGCGGGCAGAGAGCTTTCCCTTTTCGTGCTGTGTCTTGAGCCGCGCCTCGCCTCCGCCCAGCTCGGACTCGGCGCGCCGGCGCTCCAGAAGGTCGAGCTTGTCTCGCATCGTCATTTGAGCGAAAAGCTAACTCTCTGTGGAATGGGCATCTAGCGCCCCTCCAGATGGGCTGAGCGAAACCGGCCCGCTGCGCGCCCAAAAAACTGTGGCGCGTCACCGCGACATGCCACAGCTTAGCGAGGGTCCTGGAACCATGAACACGAGGAGGCACACATGTCACTCAAGGGAAAGCACGCGCTCGTTACCGGCAGCTCTCGTGGAATCGGCCGGGGCATAGCGCTCAAGCTCGCGGAGAACCGCGTGAAGGTGGCGATTCACTACGTGCAGAACGAAGCGGCCGCCAAGGACACGTTGGCCCAGGTGCGCAAGCTCGGGAGCGACGGTTTCACCGTTCAGGCAGATGTGACGAAGCCTGAAGAGATCAAGACGATGTTCAAGAAAGTCGCCAAGGAGTTCGGCGAGCTGGACATCTTCGTCAGCAACGCGCGCCCCGAGGCCGCCGCCTTCTTTCAGGGGCCAATGGACATCACGCTCGAGCAGTGGGACACCGCATTCGACTCTCAGGCGAAGGCATTTCTGGTCGGCGTTCGGGAGGCTATTCCTTTGATGAAGAAAGGCGGAAAGATCCTCGCGATTACTTACGCCGAGGGCAGCCGCACCGGCGGACTTCAGCCCTGGGTAGGAATGGGGTCCGCAAAAGCCGCTCTGGAATCTCTCGTGCGCTACTTCGGAGTGGGACTCGCGAAGCGGGGGATCACCGTGAACGCGATCAGCCCGGGCTGGACCGAGGACAGCGTTCTCAATTCGCTTCCCCAACAGGTTCAGGATCTGATCACCAACTGGCACGTCCGCGGGTGGACGCCGATGGGGAGACTGGGGACGCCGGCTGATGTGGCGCGGGTGGTAGGACTCTTTTGCTCAGAGGATGCCGACTGGATCACGGGACAGATCATTTACGCCGACGGAGGTGCGTCGCTGATGAACCCCGGGGTGCCTACCGAGATTCAGATAGGCTAGGCGGCGCGCGCATTGCTATCGTTCCGGTGGTATCGATAGCATTAAGACAACCCGTTCTACTTGACTCAACCACGAAGAAGGTCACGCAAGCCGCGTAAACGCGGGGTGCGCCGCCCCGCGCAACAGCACACATCGCTGCCGACCAGCCGCAACGCGTACATGGAGACGCGCCAGTGGCTGCTAGATCGGCACGGGCCCGTGTGCGCCTACTGCGAGCGTCGCGTCAGCTCGAAGACGATCACGATGGATCACGTGACGCCGCGAAAAGGCAAGACGGCATACGACCGGCGCGACAACCTCGTCCTCGCCTGCCCGGCGTGCAACGCGCTCAAGGCCGATCAGCCATTCCTGGCATTCCTGCTGGCGCGAAGGGCGCGCGCGGCGAGCCTGGTGCGCTACGGAGGGCACCTGAGCCCGATGCTGCTCGACCTTGCGAGAGAGATTGCGGGACCGGAAGCGTCGGCGCGCGCGGAGCGGCTCGCGGACCCGGACTATCCCTACCTGGACTAGGAGCCCGCCGGCTCCAGCTCGCTCGTTCTTGGAGCTGTCTCAGACGCGCTGTCGGCCGGGGGTGGGCTTTCTACCAGCTTTTTTGCGCGCTTTTCAGCGGCGCCGCGGGTCTTCCCTTTGAGTCTCGCCTTGATGAATCCCAGGACATCCATCTCGTGCTGACGAAGGGTGGGGCCTACCGTCTTCCGCTTGTTCCAGTGGCGCTCCGGCAGCGGGGGTAGAACCGACCCCTCCAGATATGCCTCGATGAGCACCGGGTGGATGTAGTACTTGCGGCAGACGCTGCGCGTGTTGCCGAG
>DHJM01000112.1:7211-27525 GCA_002404335.1 Gemmatimonadales bacterium UBA4720 | reverse complement strand
CGGTCCCATCGCGCGCAGCGCCTCAGCCACGAGCATTGTCCCGGCCCAGGTGCGGAAATCCTTGGCTGTGATCTCGCGTCCGGTGACATCCTGCAGGTATTTGTTCACATCTTCGGCGTCGACTTCCTGACGCTTGCCTTCGTCGTCCAGGTATTTGAACAGCTCCTCGCCGCGGATCGCCTGACAGCGCTGCACAATGCGCGCAATCCGCTTGTCGGTGACCGAGACTGCGTGCTGAATCCCGCTCTTTCCACGAAACTCGAAGCGAAGCTCCGATCCCACGACGGCAACGTGCCGGCGGCGGAGAGTCGTAAGCCCGAAGGACTTGTTGGACTTCCTGTACTCGTCCGATCCGATTCGAATCAGCGTGGTTTCGAGCAGCCAGACGACGGTCGCCATGATCTTGTCGCGGTCGAGTCCTTCCTTCGCGATGTCGGTCTCGACGCGCTCTCGGATCTTCCACAGCACATCGCTCAGCTCGAACATCCGCTCGAACTTGGTACCGTCGCGGTGCTTGCGAAAATGTGGGTGGTAACGATACTGCTTGCGGCCGCGGCCATCGCGGGCAGTCACCTGAAGGTGTCCGTCTTCATGCGGGCAAATCCACACGTCGGTCCACGCCGGGGGAATTACCAGAGACTTGAGTCGATGCAGGGATTCGCGCGACCGGATCACGACGCCGTCGGGGCCCACGTACGTGAAGCCGCGGCCGTGGCGGTGGCGGCGAATTCCCGGCATCGCATCGGTGACGTACCTGAGACCCGCCGCTGCGGCGGACCCCATGTATTCGTGAGAGACAGACTGGCCCAGCTTTCCTCCTCGAACTCGCGCGCTCAATGCTCACGCCTCATGCCGCGAGACGGAGAGGCGGGGCGTCCGATATGGACGAGACGAGGGCGGGGTGGCAACCTTTTCTTGCGCCCCGGACCGCTCGACCGCTCGTATGGCCACCCGCGGCTCGGGGTCGATCCCGATCTGGAGCGGCACGCCCGTCGATCGCCCCAGTAGCGAGCGCCCGTTCCCGACGTCAATTTCCGCGTAGAGGACGCGCTCGACCTCAGGGAGGATAGATGGCCAACTCGAAGCACCAGGTCCGTTTTCCAGGACATGCGGCACGTCGACATGATCTGGCGGCTCTGGAATCTCTTCGACGTTATTCCGGAGGGGCGAGGCGAGAAATGGGGTCCGAAGCTGTCGTACTAAAATCATTCTTTCGCGACTTTGCGCCGCCAGGAGCAGTAAGATGAGGACCGGCCTCGTCGGAGCAGTAATCGTTGCCGTAGTGTTGTCGGGGTGCCAGGCGACAGACGAGAATCCGAACCAGGCAGCGCTGCTACAGCTCCTGGAGAACCGCCAAAAGTGGAACGCGCAGGCGATTCATGACTATTCCTTCGACTACGACCGGATCGCCAACATTTTCACACATCCGGTTCACATCGAAGTGTTGGGCGGCAACGTCAATCGGGTCATCGACCGTGCGACTGGCACGGTCTACTCGAATGCGGGAGTTCCGACCGTGGATTCCCTGTTCGCGGAAATCGAGCGAGCCATACCTGGCCGCAGCGGAAGCGTATCCGCGGAGTACGACGTTACACTCGGCTATCCGAACGCGATTTCGCTGGGTTCGAACATTCCCGATATGGGCACATCCGAGAGCGTTACGAACTTTCAGAAGACAACCTGAACGCGTTCTGCGTCGCCGCCGGCAACGTGAAATAGAATGTGCTGCCGAGTCCGACGTGGCTCTCCACCCAGATCCGGCCGTTGTGCCCTTCGACAATTCCCTTCGCGATTGCGAGGCCGAGTCCGATCCCGCGACGATCTGATGTCTTCGCCTGCCAGAAGCGCCCGAAAATGTGCGGCAGTTGTTCCGCCGGGATGCCTGGGCCCGTGTCGATGACGGCGAATCGCACCTCTGCGTCGAGGCGCTCCGCGCACACCGTGATCCGCCCGTCCCTCGGAGTAAACTTGACGGCGTTTCCGACGAGATTGGACAGCACCTGCTGAACCCTCGCCGCGTCGGCGAGCACGAGCGGCAGATTCTGTTCGATGTCGGTCTCGAGCCTGATCGTGCTACTCGCCGCCAGCGGACGAAGCATGTCGATCGTGTCGTTGATGAGAAACGCGGGGTCCTCCGGCTTTAAATCCGTCGTCAGCCGCCCCGACTCCATCCGCTTCACGTCCAGCAGGTCCTGAATCATCCGATTCATGCGGTCGGCCGCGCGGCGCACGATCTCCACCTGTCGCCGCTCCTGCACCCGCTCCACGGGCATGGTTTCGAGCATCATGCCGGCCGCCATCGTCACCGTGTTGAGCGGGTTTCTGAGATCGTGAGCCACGACGGCCAGCACGTCGTCGCGCGCTCTCGTTGCCTGCTCCGCCTCGTGGAAGAGACGCGCGTGCTCGACGACGATGGCCGCCCGCCTCGCGAGGTCGGCGGCCAGGGACAGATCGGCAATCTCGTAGCGCCGTCCCGACCCCGAGGTAACCAATGTCAGCGCACCAAGTGGCTTCCCCGACGTAACCAGCGGGACGCAGATGAGCGACCGTGGCGCTAACGCCTCGACGACGCGCCGTTGCTCCGCCTCGGCGAATGACGCGCGGATGAACGCGGGCGTTATGTCGGCCTCGAGCACCGGTGCACCCGTGGCCATGACGCGCATCAGGGGATGCCGGGCAGTCAGCGCGCTCTTCGGAAATTTCGCGACTTCCCTCAGCAGCTTCGATTTCGTCGGATCGACGTGCGCCTCTCCTATCCGCTCGAAGCTGTCCTCGGCTTCGACGATGTCGAGCGCGCAATAGTCCGCGAGCGCGGGGACTGCAAGGCGCACGAGAGCGGCGAGCGTAGTCTGATAGTCGAATGACGCACTGAGCACGCGGCTCGCTTCCGCCAGCAACGACGCACGCTTCTGCGAGTTCTCGGCCTCCGCACGCGCAGCCTGCTCCTGCGTGAGCGCGCGCTCCTGCTCTTCTGCCCGCAGGCGCGACGTAACGTCGCGAAAGCTCCAAACGCGCCCCACCGGCACGTCGTCGATGCGCTGCGGCTGCGAGTACCGCTCGAAGGTGCGGCCATCCTTGAGCTCGAGTACGTCGTAGCTGGCTTCTTCGGGATGGCGATACAGCTCGGTCACCTTGGCCAGGAAATCGTCGGGGTAAATGAGCTTGTCGAGCGCCGCATTGATCGCCAGCTGATCGTCGCCACAGGCCAAGACCTCAGCCGGAATCTCCCACATATCGGCCATTTTCTGATTGGAGCTCAAAATCTTTCCGTTCAGATCGACGACCAGAATTCCATCAGCCGTAGATTCGAGCGTGGCGCGAAGAAGGGACAGCGACCTGCTCGCCTCACTCTGGGCGTCGCGTCGCTCGGTGATGTCCTCGATGAACCCGACCAGATACAAGGGGTCGCCCTTGGCAGAACGAACGATCGACACCGTGAGATGAACCCAGATGACTTCGCCATTCTTCCGGATGTAGCGCTTCTCCATCTTGTACTCTGGAAGCTCCCCCGATCGAATGCGCCGGATGAACTCCAGGCTGGCTGGGACATCTTCCGGATGCGTGAGGTGCTCGACCTTCAGCCCCAGGATTTCTTCGCGCGAATAGCCCGTGATCTCGCAATAGCGCTGATTTACGGAGATCCACTCTTCACCGAGAGTCAGATGCGTGATGCCGATTGCCGCCTGCTCGAACGTGGCGAGAAGGAGATGGCCTGGCCCGCCAAGGGGCACAGCATACTCCGCCGTCCAGCCCGGGACCGCGGAAGACGGGGCAAGTATCGTGGATTCTGGTGCGGACCTAGCGGGCTGCATGCATCTCCATCCTGGTGATTGACCACCCCTCGGAGAGCGCGCAAAACCGGCGCGGCTCACGGGTCTAATTTCGCATCGCGTACGTTTTCGGAACAGAAGGAGTTTCGTTACGTGCCCGCAGGCTCAATCCAGCTCGTCGAGGTCGCGCAACCGGGGGATTTTCCATGCGGTCACTCCGACTACCCCGAGGGTCATGAGCCCGCCGAGGATCACCGAGCGGACGGTTCCCAGCAGCTTCGCCGCGACACCCGACTCGAATGACCCTATCTCGTTCGACGAGCCGATGAAGATCTGGTTGACCGCGGACACGCGCCCGAGCATTTGTGGCGGTGTGCGAATCGTCAGCAGCGTCGATCGGATCACGACGCTCACGTTGTCGACCATTCCGCTGACAAAGAGAAGCGCCAGCGAGGCCCAGAACCACCTCGACAACGCGAACAGAATCCAGCACAGGCCGAAAGCGGCAACGCAGATGAAAAGGGTCCGTCCAGCCCGCCGCAGCTTACGGTGAACGAGTAGCAGCGAGATCAGCACTGCCCCGGCCGCCGGCGCGGCGCGGAGTATTCCGAGCCCCTGTGGACCAACGAGGAGAATCTCCGACGCGAAGATCGGAAGCAGCGCTGGCGCTCCGCCGAACAGCACCGAAAAGAGGTCGAGAAGTTGCGCGCCAAGCAGCTCGGGCTGGGTCAACAGGAAGCGAATCCCGACCGTGAGATTCTCGCCAATGGTCGATTCCGTGACGACCGCCGGCAGGCGAGTGTACGCAATCTGCACGAACAGAAACAGCGCGATCGCGCACAGGATTGTCTCCACGATGTAAGCCAGCCGCGCGCCGGAGAACCCGTAAATCATTCCGCCCGCCGCAGGGCCGACGACGGCGGCGAATTGCCAGAGGGACGACCGCCACGTGATCGCATTCGTGTAGGTCTCGCGAGGCACAATCTCGGCTCCGAGCGCGGTCCGGGCCGGCTGGAGAAAGCTTCTCGCGAGCCCGCTGACGCAAACGACCGCGTAGATCGGGATAATCGTCCTCGCCAGGAGGGCTCGGCCGTAGACGGTCAGAAGCAGGAGCGCGACGCCGCAACCGAGCTGGACCGCGATGGCGATGAGCGACAGCAGCTTTCGGTCGTGCCGGTCGGCGACGTGACCCGCGTATAGAGCCGCGGCAATGAAGGGCAGCGCTTCGGCCAGGCCGACCAGTCCAAGCGACAGTGGATCCTTCGTCAGGGCGTAAACCTGCCACGCCACGACCGTCGCCTGGATCTGGGTTCCCAGCGTCATCGCCACCAGGCTGGCGACGTACCAGAGAAACCTGGTGTTGCGCAGCGATATGTACGGATCGTGTCGCTCTGCCATTCCTCGCGCTTGGGGTCGGGACGCCGGATGATACTGAACCGGTACCGCCTCGGCAATCAATCAGATGTGGCGTCCGGCTTGGCAGCGCGTTCTATTTGTTATGGCGGGAAATTCAGTATCCCGAGGAGGCAATTGTGAGTACGGCAATCGCAGTGAAAGCCAGCGAGACAAAACCGGCGAAGTCGGAATTCCTTCCCTACTACGAGAGATACATCGCGCTGGTCCCGGACGGCGATGTGATCTCGACGCTCGCATCCCAGCTGACCGAGACGCAGTCGCTTCTTCGCGTTCTTCCGGCATCGGTCGCGACCTATCGGTACGCGCCCGACAAATGGAGCGTGAACGAGGTCGTCGGACACATGATCGACAGCGAGCGAATCTTCACGGGACGCGCCCTCAGGTTTGCGCGTAACGATGCCACGCCGATTCCGGGCTTCGAGCAGGACGACTATGTTCGCAACGCCACGTTCGACGCGTACCCGCTGTCCGAGCTTGCCGCAGAGATGGAGACAGTGCGCCAGTCCACGATCCTTTTCTTCAGGCACCTGAACGAGGAAGCCTGGACCCGGCGCGGGCTAGCGAACAACGCTGAGGTATCGGTGAGGGCGCTCGCCTACATAATCGCGGGGCACGAGCTTCACCACCGCGAGATTCTGCGCACGAGGTATCTCTAGCGGGGCAACGCCAGCGTGAAGGTCGACCCTTCACCGAGCGACGGTGATGTCTACGCCACCAGCACCGAGCTTGCTCGCCAGTTGATTCCGAGGAGGGCGCTCGCAACCGTCGGATCGAAGTGACTCCCCGCCCTGCGCTTGATCTCAGCCAGCGTGTCGTCCATTCCCCAAGCCGGCCGATAGGGCCGATCGTGCGTGAGCGCGTCCAGAAAGTCTGCCGCCGCGACGATGCGGGCTTCGAGCGGAATGGCCTGACCCGAGACGCGGTCGGGATAACCCGAACCGTCCCACCATTCGTGATGGCTGCGGGCGATTCGCTGCGAGAAGCGAACAAGCTCCGAGCGGCCCTTCGAGAGCATTCTCGAACCGATGACGGTGTGGGTCTTCATGATCTCGAACTCTTCACTGGTAAGCGGACCTGCCTTGAGCAAAATGTTGTCCGGGATCCCGACCTTGCCGATGTCATGCAGTGGCGCGGCGCGCCTTATCAGCTCCACCGTCGTTGACTCGACGCCGATCGCTTCGCCTAGCATTGCCGAGATCTGCGCTACCCGCTTGGTGTGATTGCCGGTGTCATCGTCCCGGAATTCGACGGCGGCGGCGAGTCTCTCCAGAACCTCGAGCTGTGATTGCTCGAGCTCCTGCGTTCGCTCCGTGACTTTCTGTTCCAGCTCGGTGTTGCGGCCGCGAAGCGTCAGGTAAAGAAAACGCGTTTCGAGGAGGTTCCGGATCCTGAGCAACACCTCACCCGCGTCGAAAGGCTTGCCGATGAAATCCTTTGCTCCCAGCGCGAGAGCACGACGCTTCACGTCAGCGTTGTCATCCGCGGTAATCATGATCACGGGGACATGCTGGCCGCCCTTGTGGGCGACCATTTCCTCCAGCACGTCGAACCCGTCCTTGCCGGTCATATGAAGATCGAGCAGGACGAGGTCAGGCTTGAACTGTGAGTGAATGGTCATGGCGTCGGCTGAAACGGTCGTCGACGCGACATGCTCGTATCCTGCTTTCGCCAGGATTCGTTCGAGCAGACGAATGTTCTCCTCGTGGTCGTCGACTATGAGTATCCGGCCTGGCTGCGCGACGCCCGACACCTTGGTCCGCTGCACCTTGGTCCGCTCCATTTATGCTGTAGTCGTTGACGGCTTGCTCAGCACCGCGCGTACCGCCGCACATAGCGACTCGGCGGTAAACGGCTTTTGCAAGAAATCGGTTTCGGACGTCCGGATCCCGCGACGAAGTATCTCGTTGTCGGTATAGCCCGACATGAACAGGACTCTCAGCCCCGGGCTGAGCTCATGCAGCTCGTCGACCATCCCGCGTCCGCCGAGGGTCGGCATCTCGACGTCGGTCAGAACGAGATCGATCTCGCCTACTTGTTCGGCGGCAATGCGGAGCGCCATCGCCCCATCTGACGCCTCGAGAACGTGGTACCCGGCTTCTGTGAGCACCCGCTTTCCGAGCTTGCGCAGGGATTTCTCGTCATCGACGAGAAGAATGGTTTCGCGGCCGGTCGGCTCTCCATGCTTCAAACGTCGGACCTTCGACGACTTCGCTTCGGTTGATTGACGCTCGGCCGTCTCGGCGGTCGACTCCCTCAATGGAGATCCGGGAAGCGGAACCGAGCTCGCGCCTCGATCGAGGCCGGTCGCCTGCGGCAGAGCTCGTCGGCTCGTCAGCAGCAGCTTTTTGGTGATTGCTTCCGCACGTTCGGCGGCCATTCGAATCTCGCCGGCTTCCAGCGTCGAGAGCTTGGCTTCGCCCAGGCTTGCCTCGATGATATCCGCGTTCATGCGGATGACGGTGAGGAGGTTGTTCAGCTCGTGCGCGCCGCGGCTCGCCAGGTCAGCGAAGGTGTTGAGCTCCTGGGTTCTGACGGCGAGCGTCTCTTCGACCGGGCGTCCCGCCGAAAGGTTTTCGATCGCGAGGAGAACCGTGTGATCGGCGTTGTCCACTGAAGGGACGAGTCGCGCGCTTAGCCAAAGGACTCCCCGGCCCCCTTCCTTTTCGTCGTGAACCAGCTCGAAGTGATCCGACTGCGGCTCGCCCTGGAGAACAGTCTCCAGCATTGGGCGAAGCTTTTCGTCCCAGGCCCTTCCACCGAGCTCGTAGACCTTGCGCCCGACGCATTCAGCGGGTGCAAGGCGAAACATGGCGTAGAAGGCTTTGTTGGCAGCGCGCACGTTGAGCTGAGAGTCGAGCACCAACAGCGCTTCGCCTGCGGTAGAGGAGCTAATCATTCACACGACTGAGGCAGTGAGGAATGGAACGCAATCCGACCCTTGTAGGACGACTTGATGGGGGTTGAGTATCGAACCACGCCTGGCACCGGCGAGCGTGGAGCTGGTTTCGGAAGCCGTCTCAAGCGGCTCTAAGGGTTTCTATCGGTTGTCGGAGGGTGCAACTGGCCTTCGATGAGGCCTTGGCGCTCGTTCTGGCCATGCCGCAATTCCCATGGCAAAACGAAAATGGCTCGCCCAAAAAGGACGAGCCATTTACTCGATCAGCGCCGCGTTTACGCTGGTTCTTCTATGAAGGAGTCTGGCGGCGTGGGAATCGGGTCCGACAGGTTGTAATCGTCGGACTCCATCGGGATGACCTTGGACGGCGTCTCCGGACGTGGCGGCTGCTCCGCCGGAATCCCGGTCACCGCCAAAACGATGCGGCGGTGAATCGGATCGACCTCGAGCACTCTCAGATCGAGATTCATCGTCTCGTAGACAATGTCCGCCGGACTGTTCACCGGCTGTCCGAAATTGAGCTGGCTCACCGGTACGAAGCCTTCGATGTCGTTGCCGATATCGACGACCACGCCCTTGTCCATCAATCTCACGACCTTGCCGCTCAGCTCGGTGCCCACCGGATAGGTCTCCCCGATCCTGAGCCATGGATCCTCCGTCGCCTGCTTCAAGCCGAGCGAAATGCGCTTGTTCTCGGCGTCAACGTTCAAAATCACGACATCGACCGAGTCTCCCTTCTTCACGACTTCCGAAGGATGCTGCACGCGCTTGGTCCACGACATGTCGGAGATGTGAATAAGCCCGTCGATACCCGGCTCGATCTCCACGAACGCACCAAAGCTCGTGAGATTCCGAACCTTGCCATTGAGACGCGTGCCGACCGGATACTTCTCCGGCAGCATCATCCACGGATCCTGCTCCGTCTGCTTCATGCCGAGGGAGATCTTCTCCTCGTTCG
Source organism: Gemmatimonadales bacterium UBA4720 (assembly GCA_002404335.1). Classification (GTDB taxonomy): domain Bacteria; phylum Gemmatimonadota; class Gemmatimonadetes; order Gemmatimonadales; family Gemmatimonadaceae; genus UBA4720. The sequence goes on along the minus strand of DHJM01000112.1, from coordinate 18,485 downwards.
GATCGACCTTGAGCACGACTGCTTCGATCGCTTCACCGATCGACACCAGCTTCGACGGGTGGCGAACGTTGCGCGTCCAGCTCATCTCGCTGATGTGCACGAGTCCTTCGATGCCCGGCTCGAGCTCGATGAAGGCGCCGTAATTCGTGATCGAGACAACCTTGCCCGACACGCGAGTGCCGACCGGATACTTCTCGGCGACATCCTTCCATGGGTAGCTCTGGAGCTGCTTGAGCCCGAGCGAAATTCTCTCGCGATCCCAATCGATGTCGAGAACCTTAACCTCGAGCTCCTGGCCGATCTGCACCATTTCGGACGGATGCTGAATGCGTCCGTACGACATGTCGGTGATGTGAAGCAGTCCGTCCACTCCACCGAGATCGATGAATGCGCCGAAGTCGGTGATGTTCTTGACCACGCCCTTCCGCACCTGATCTTTCTGGAGCTCCTTCATCAGCTTCTCGCGCTTGCCTGCCCTCTCTTGCTCGAGGATCACTCGGCGTGAGACGACGATGTTGCGGCGGCGCTTATTGAGCTTGATGATCTTGAAGTCGAAAGTCTGGCCGAGCAGCTCGTCGACGTTCGGAACGCGACGAAGCGCGATCTGCGATCCGGGGAGGAATGCATCGACTCCCATTAGATCAACAACGACTCCACCCTTTATCTTCTTGATCAGGGCGCCACGCACCGGCTGGTCGTTCTCGTAGGCGACGCGGATGCGTTCCCACACGCGCATGAAGTCGGCTTTCTTCTTGGAGAGGACAACCGATCCTTCCATGTCCTCGAGATGCTCGAGCAGGACTTCGACTTCATCGCCTGGCTTGAGATCGGGAAGATCCTTGAACTCTTCGAGCGGGATCGTCCCTTCGGATTTGAATCCGATGTCGAGGACGACCATGTTGTCACGGATATCGAGCACACGGGACTTGACGATCTCGCCTTCCTCTATGGAAGCCATCGTCCCGTTGTACATCTCCATCATTGTCTCGAGCTCGTCCTGCGAGTAATCGTCCTCGTCGTACAGTTCTGGTCTCAGGTTGGCAAGCGGACGCAGCTGCGCTTTCTGCAGATCGCGCTTCTCGCGCGCGGTCAGCGTCGTGCCGGTAGCGGTTTGTGTATCGTTGGCCGAGTCTATCATGTTGCTGGTTAAAGGGTTGAGTACGTTCGAATCAAGCCTTTAAATGTAGACCCTTCCCGCTGTCGGGTCAACTTGGCGACGCCGTCTTGTCAACGGTCATTAGAAATGTCACCCACGTTAAGCCAATAGAAATGTCACCCTCGGGTTAGGGGTTCTTTCTCTTGTTTTCACGGCACTCCGGCTACAGCAGCCCCCTGGTCAGGAGCAGGATGAGCTCTTCGTCCGTGAGTCCCTCGAGCGCGCCAACCGGAAGGTCCATCGCGACTTCGCTTCCATCGTCGCACTTGAACGAGACCGTAACGTTCGCGGCCTTCACGCGGCGGTCCGGAAGACCTCCCGGCCGCGCGGTCTCGAACGCACTCCAATCAATCCCCGAGCGATCACTGAACCGACGCATTGGCGAACATCCTCCGGGTTTCTCTCCTCGACGAGACGAGAGACGCCACCCTGCTACTACCCCGAGCGCTGCTTTGATAGAGTCACAATCTGTTCCACTTGCTCCTGCTGAGTCAGGCCGGTCGTGTCGATTACCACCGAATCGGCGGCCGGAACGGTCTGACCGGCGTCCCGGGCGTCCCGCTCGGTGATCCGTATGGTCTCGTCGTCGAGCATTTGGTGCGACGTCGGCGTCCCCCGCTGGCGCAACCGCCTGGCCGCGCGCTCCCGCGAGTCGGCGACGAGAAAGATCTTGAGATCGGCGTCGGGAAAGACCACGGTACCCATGTCGCGCCCGTCCACGACGACGTCCCGCGATTCCGCCGAGTCCCGAACCATCTGGTTGACCCACTCGCGAACCCGCGGCATCTGCGCGACGCGGGACACATTGTCCGTCACCTCCGCTCCACGGATCTCGTCCTCGATCGCGTGGCCTTCGAGCACCGGATAAAACGAGGTGCGGGCCGCGCGCAGCTCCACGGGCCGCGCCGCATTGAGGACAGCCTGCTCCGTCCACTTCGACGCGTCTCTCTCTTTGCGCAACATGGCCGCCGTCGCGGCGCGATAGAGAGATCCCGAGTCGACGTGGAGATAGCCCAGCCTCTCCGCAACCATCTGCGCCGTGGAAGATTTTCCCGATGCGGCGGGCCCGTCAATCGCGATTACGAATGTCCGGCGCCTCATGCCGCCACCCGGCGAAGATCTTCCCAGAAGCGCGGATAGGAGACGGCGACACAGTCCGGGTTCGACACGGTGATGCGATTTCCGGAAGCCGCGGACAGAATGCCAAATGCCATCGCGATGCGGTGATCGCCACGAGGATCGATCGTGCCGGACAACTCCCGGCGAGACGCGTGGACGCGCAGCCCATCGGGAAGCTCCTCCGCGTCCGCTCCGACCGCGCGAAGGTTTTGCACCACCGCGCTGATGCGATCGCTCTCCTTGACTCGCAGCTCGGCCGCGCCGGTGATCTCGAGATCGATCCTCGCGCCTGCCGCGACACATGCGAGCAACGGCAGCTCGTCGATGAGCGACGGAACCTCGGCCTCCGTGATTCTGGTGCTCCTGAGCGGAGCCGCGCGAACGCGCAGGGATCCTATTTCTTCGCCGCCGCTGATCCGCCTCGCGGTCGTGTCAACCTGCGCTCCCATGCGCGTCATCGCGTCCAGAAAGCCGGTGCGCGTAGGATTGAGACAGACATCCGTCAGGGTCAGCTCTCCACCGCCGGCGAGCGAGGCAAGCGCCACGAAGAACGCCGCTGAGGATGGATCCGCGGGCACATCGATCTCGATCGCATTGAGCCGGCGCGCGGGTCTGAGGCAGACCTGATTTCCATCGATTTCCACGTCGGCGCCCATCGCGCGCAACATTCGCTCGGTGTGGTCGCGCGATGGCGATTTCTCCGTCACGCGCACTTCCACCTCCGAGATAAGACCGGCGAGCAAGATGGCGCTCTTCACCTGTGCGCTCGAGGCATGCGTGTCCCAATCGATGCTTCTGAGGTCGACGCCGTGCACGGTCATCGGCAGTCCATCGCCGTGCTCGAACTCGAACCTCGCGCCCATGTAAGTGAGCGGCTCCGCGACGCGCTGCATGGGGCGTCGGCTCAGGCTGGCGTCGCCCTCGAAGCGCGCCGAGAACGGGTGCGCCGCGACCACGCCGGCGAGGAGACGGGTGGTGGTGCCGCTGTTGGCGCAATCCAGCGCGCGGCGCGGCGGCCGAAGTCCGCGGATTCCGGCGCCTTTGACTCGCATCTCGTCCGCCAGAGGCGGAATCGCCGCTCCAAGGGAGCGAAGGACCTCGGCCGTGGCGCGGACGTCGTCCGAGTCGAGAATCCCGCGGATGCGCGACTCGCCATCCGCGAGTGAAGCAAGGATGAGCGAGCGGTGTGAGATCGACTTGTCGCCCGGCACGCGAATGGTGCCGGACACCGTCAGCGGAGCCAAGATTCCAGCGCTGTTGCCGCGTCGGTTTTCTCGTCGCGGTATTTCACGATCACGGGAGTCTGCAGCGAGATGCCCTGGCTCTGGCCCCAGTCACCCTTCACCGCGCGCGCGCCCGGTACCACCACTGCATTCTCGGGGATCACCAGTGGCTTGCCGTTCTCGGCGCGGTGAACCGTTTGTCGCTCGAGATCATAAACCGGTGTGCCCCTCGTAAGAACCACTCCAGCACCGATCACCGCCCGCTTGCGCACGACGGTTCCTTCATAGATCCCGCAATTACCGCCCACGACGACGTCGTCTTCGACCACGACGGGAGATGCGTTCACCGGCTCGAGAACACCGCCAAGCTGCGCCGCCGCGCTGAGATGAACCCGCTCGCCGACCTGCGCGCACGACCCGACCAGCGCGTGCGAGTCGATCATCGTACCCGATCCGATGTGAGCGCCGACGTTTATATACATCGGTGGCATGCACACGACACCGCTCGCTACATAGGCGCCGCGCCTGATGCTCGATCCACCGGGCACGAGTCGAATCCCGTCGGCCAGCGTCAGCGGCCGCGGCGGATATGTGTCCTTGTCGAAGAAGGAGAGAGTGGCGTCGCCATCTGATGATCGGATTGACATGTCGATCATCCCGCCCACACGAAAGCCGAGAAGGATTCCGCGCTTCACCCACAGAACGGCGCGCCACTCCCCGGTCGCCGGATCCCTTTCCGCCGCTCTGACACTTCCCGCCTCAAGCGCATCGAGAAGGTGTCTGACTATCGTCCGCGCATCATCCGGTAGCCGAGCACCAGCAGGCGTGGATGCAAGCGCATCGACGCGCTTCTCTATTTCTCGAATGTCTGACACAGTCACGCCGTGAGTGCGCCTACAGATACGAGAGCGGCGCGCACCGTCGGCTCGAATTTCTCTGCAAGGGGGACAAGTGGCAGGCGAAGAACGTTTGCGATCCGGCCCATCATCGCGAGCGCGGACTTCACTGGAATCGGATTGGGCTCGACGAAAGCGGCTGCCGTCCACTCCGCGAGCTGGTGATGGATCGCGCGCGCCGCCGCAAAATCTCCCGCCGCGCAGAGCTCCGTCAGCTTGGCGACGAGCTGCGGCGTCGCGTTGGATGTGACTGACACGACGCCGTCTCCGCCGTCTGCCATGACCGCGAGCGTGAGTGGATCATCACCGGAAAGCACCGAGAACCGCGCGGGGCGATGCCGAATGATCTCACCGATCTGCGCCAGATTTCCGGACGCCTCCTTCACCGCAAGGATGTTCTCGTGCTCGGCCAGCTCGAGCGTCGTGGCAGCTTCGATGTTGCTGGCGGTCCGGCCCGGCACGTTGTACACGACAATCGGAATTCGGACAGCATCCGCGATCGCACGAAAATGCGCGACGATTCCCCGCTGCGGCGGTTTGTTGTACATCGGCGAAGCGTGGAGCAAGTGCGTCGCGCCGACAGATTCCATCTCCAGCGAGAGGGCAATTGCCTTCTTCGTGTCGTTCGATGCAGCCCCGGCGACGACCGGAACGCGGTTGGCCGTTTGTTCGACCGTTATCTCGACCACGCGTCGGTGCTCGGCGATCGTCATGGTCGCGGCTTCGCCCGTCGATCCGCACGGGACTACGAAGTGCACGCCACTCGTGATCTGCCAGTCGACAAAGGCGCGCAGCGAGCGCTCGTCGATCTCGCCGGATTTGGTGAAGGGCGTGACGAGCGCTGTTCCACAGCCCGAGAGACGCTGCGATTTCATTTGTTAAATGTATGCGGCTCTCGCCGCCGAGAGCGAATCCGGCCTAGCTACCGCGCTGTTTGACGAGTACGACGTTGGGCGCGCTTGCGAAATGAAAGCGACGCCGTGCCATGGTGCTCATTACGGAGGCGTTATCCTGAGATTTCACCCGCACTGCCGCCACTAACCTGACTTCCGCCCGGGGAGCTCGAGCACGTCCCGCATCGTAAAGACACCGTGTCTCCCGATGAGCCAGTCGGCGGCTTTCAGGGCGCCCTCCGCGAAGACGCGCCGATCACGCGCCAGGTGCGTGAGAGACAGCTGCTCGAACGCTGCGTCGAAAATCAGCTCGTGCGTTCCAGGGACCGACCCCGTTCTCACGCTCGTCATGGGAATGGGCCGTTCCAGCGCATCGCTCGCTGCCTTGCCAATGGCGATCGCCGTGCCGGAAGGCGCATCCTTTTTCATGGCGTGGTGGGTTTCGACGATGTGCCCATCGAAGTCCTCGAGGGTCCGCATCAAGGTGCCGGCATAACGGGCAAGCTCGATCAGGACGTTAACGCCGAGCGAGAAATTCGGGGACCAGAGAAACGACGTCCCCGTCTCTTTCGAGACGCGCGTCACGTCCGGCAGCGCGTCGTACCAGCCGGTGGTGCCGACAACGACCGGCACGCCGGCCCGGAGGCAGGCCATGACGTTTCCAACCGCCGCGTCGGGCTGCGTGAATTCCACCGCGACCCCTGGCTCGCCAAGCGAGCGCGCGTTGATTCCCTTTCCACCCGCGCTTTCTCGCTCGCCGATGACGGCCGTGACCTTCCAGCCCTTCGCGACGGCCAGCTGCCTGACAGCCTGGCCCATTTTACCATCGCCTATGACCGCAACGTCGTGAGCGCTCATTTTGTCCCTCGCCCGAAGAACGCGTCGTGCAGACGCTCCATCACCGGATTCAACTGATCTCCATCCACGATCATCGTGAGATTTATTCCCGTCGCGCTGAGAGACATCATGTGCACCTTGATTCCGTCGAGCGCGCCGATCGCGCGACCCATGGACGCAGTGTCCTCGCTGATAGCGGCACCCACGACGGCGACGATCGCGCGGTCGCGCTCGACCGAGACGTCGCCGAGCTGGGAAAGCTCGACCACCAGCGACTCCAGCTCCGACGGATCATCCACTGTCACCGAGACAGACACTTCCGATGTTGCGACGACGTCCACTGAAATTCCATTCTTTTCGAAGATCTCGAACACCCGCCGGAGAAATCCACGCGCGAACAGCATTTTGGCCGCGCCCACCTTCACGACCGTGATGCCGCCCTTGCCGGCGATCGCGCTGACGGCACGCCGAGGGGCGTCGAACGTGATCCGCGTTCCCTTCCCCTTCGGGTTCCGCGAATTGTATATGAAGACGGGAATGCCGAGGCGGACGGCGGGCGCGATCGTACTTGGATGGAGCACCTTTGCGCCGAACGACGCGAGCTCCGACGCCTCGTCAAAGCGAATCTGCTCGATCAGCTTGGATCCTTTGACGACCCGAGGGTCCGCGGTCAACATCCCATCGACGTCGGTCCAGATCTCGATCGCCTCGGCGTGGAGCGCCGCGCCGAGTAGTGACGCACTGTAGTCCGATCCGCCGCGCCCCAGGGTCGTCGTAACACCCCGGGTCGTGCGGCCGATGAAACCTCCCATCACCGGAACCTTCCCTTCCTGGATCAACGGCTGCACGATGCCCCGGGCGGCCTCCGCGATCGCATCGGTTTGCGGCTCGGCCGACATGAAATTGTCGTCCGTGACAAAAACGTCGCGCGCCTCGACATGCACAGCGGGTATGTCGCGCAGCTTGAAGAATGCCGCGACGAGATGCGACGAGAGCTGCTCTCCGAACGCAGCGATCGCGTCGAAGCTGCGTGGCGTCGCGTGCCCAAGAACCGAGAGCGCCTCGGCCAGACTGGCGAGCTCGTCGAAGCTCGCGCTCATCTCCGCCGCCACGTCGGACGCTTCGCCGGATGTGCCAAGAAGTTTTTCGCACTGCTGAAAGTGGCGATCCCTGAGCGTCTCAACCCCGCGAAGCGCGCCGATGAGATGGCCCTTCGCCGACTGCTCTCCGATCGCGAGCAACGAATTCGTCGCCCCGCCGAGAGCCGACACCACGACCGCGGGTTGTCGATCGAGGCGGCCTTTGACGATTTCGGCAGTGCGCTCGATCGCCTCCGCATCGCCGACCGATGTCCCGCCGAACTTTACGACGATCACGCGGAGTCGAGAGCGCCGTTGACGGCGAGCAGCTCGGCATTCAGCACGGATCCGCCCGCAGCTCCGCGAACCGTATTGTGTCCGAGAGCGACCATGCGCAGATCGAGCACCGCGTCTCGCCGCACGCGTCCGACTGTCACCGTCATCCCGTCCCCCGTGTTGACATCGCGCTTCGGTTGCGGGCGATCCGGCGCGTCGGTCACGACAAGCGGATGCTCTGGACTAGTCGGAAGCCCGCGAGTCGCCGGAAATCCCTGCCATGACCGCATTGTCTCGATCGCGGATTCGGGCGTCGGCTTCTCCTCGAAGCCGATCGTCATGCAGATCGTATGGCCATGTTCCACCGGGACGCGGTTCGTGTGCGCGCTCACTTTGAACGTCGCGCTCGTCACCTCACCGTCCTCATAGGTGCCGAGCAGCTTCAGCATCTCGCGCTCGAGCTTGGGCTCTTCGTCGGCGATGTATGGAATCACATTGCCGAGTATGTCGAGCGATGGCACGCCGGGATAACCGGCGCCCGATACTGCCTGCATCGTCGAGAGGAAGAGCTGCCGAATTCCGAACTTTTGATGCAGCGGAGCGAGCGCGAGCGCCGCAACCGTTGCCGAACAGTTTGCGTTCGTCACGATGGCGCCACTCCAGCCACGCCGCTGCCGCTGGCACTCGATGAGAGCAAGGTGATCGCCGTTCACTTCAGGAATCACGAGCGGCACGTCGGGGTCCATCCGGAAATTCTTGGCGTTGCTGAGCACGAACTTCCCCGCCTTTGCGAACGCCATCTCGACTTCGCCCGCCACCGTCGCGTCCAATGCGGAGAAAACGATCGGCGCGCTCACGACGCCCGGATCGCAGGCGATCACCCGCCTGTTCTGCACCGCCTGCGGTGGAGGCGCACCCTCCAGCCATCGCGTTGCTTCGCCGTACTTCTTCCCGGCGGACCGTTCGGATGCCGCCAGCTCGACCAGCTCGAACCAGGGATGGTCGGCAAGCAGGCGCACGAACATCTGCCCCACCGCGCCGGTGGCGCCGAGCACCGCCACGGGCCACTTGCCCTTGCGTTTTCCTGGAATCGGCTGAGTTGTCATCTGGCGAGAAGTATTTTGGCGAGTTTTTCGTACGTCTCGACGCTGGCTCTCAGGGCTTCGACGTCGATGTACTCGTCCGGGGTGTGTGCGACGTGAATCGAGCCGGGCCCGAACAGCAGCGGCTCGCCCCAGTTCGAGAGCAGCGGAATATCCGATGTGTACGCGACCGGGCCCGTCTCGAACCCGGGCACCGTCGCGAATCGCTGCGCCGGGATGTGCGAGCCGAATTCCACGTCGGCATGCCCCTTGACCCAGTCCAGCACCATCTTCTTGATCGGCTCGACGTCGCCGACGAGCCGGAACATGATCTCGGATTCCGCCAGCGCGGGAATGACGTTGGCCTCGGTGCCGCCCCTGATCGTTCCGATGTTGACCGTGGTTTCGCCCAGCACAGGATCCTTGGGAAGTGGAAGCTTACGCAGCGTCGGCAGCAGCTCGAGCAACGGCTCGATGGCCGAGCGCCCAAGATGCGGGTACGCGGAATGTGCCTCTCGGCCGCGCGTGCGGATCGTCGCCCGGAGCGAGCCCTTGGCACCGCTCGCCAGCTTGCTCTCTGTCGGCTCACCGTTGATCAGGTAGCGGCTGTTCGCGCGCAGATTGTTCGCGGCGCGGGCGCCGTCGGAGCCCTTCTCCTCGCCGACGACGAAGAGTACGCCTATTCGCTTCTCCCCGTCGGTGACGAGCCGGTCGGCGGCCACCATCATCGCCGCCGCTATCCCCTTCGCGTCGGAAGATCCGCGCCCAAAAAGCCGCGTTCCTTCCAACCGCGGCGGGACGAATGGCGGGACCGTGTCGAGATGAGTCGAGAACGTTACGCCGCCGTCGCCTCCCGATCTCGAGGCCCAGATGTTCGCTCGTCCGGGAGTCACTTCCTGCAGAGTCACATTCCAGCCTCGCGCGACGAGCCAGCGCGACACGTAATCGACAACGCTCCCCTCGGAGCCCGTCGTCGACTGGATCGCAACCAGCTCGGCGGCGAGCGATACGACATCGGTCATGAGGAGAAGTTAGCGGTGGGCATGGATGGTGTCATGACGATGCGAGCGCGCGATTCAACCGGGTCGAGGGTCTCGGACTGGGGACGGATTCCCGCACCGGCAAGGGCTGCGAGCGCGCTCAGGTCGCGGCGTCGAGACGTGTATATGCCGACAGCCGCGCCGCGCCATCGACCCCCTGAACGTGCTCCACGAACAGCTGCTGGACCAGCCTGTTCGCCTCTTTGACGTAGGCGTCGTGGTGGCGCTCGCCAATGTCTCCGATTTCCTGGAGCGTCCGGTTGCCCATCATTCTGCCTCCTTCGCGAAAGGTCTTGAAGGCGTCCTCGGATTGACGCGCCATCACTATGTCGCCGACGAGGCGAACGTAATCGCTCCCACGCGCGGCATCGGCGAGATCGCGCGCGGCGCTGACGGCCATTCCAGTAACGGCTTTCGCCACAGCTGACCCTCCACCAAGCTGCGACTGGTACTCCTCGAGCATGCGCTGGTGCTCGCGCATGTGCGGAAGGTGGCGCGAGCAGAGATCGCTGAAGCGAGGGTCTTCTGCCTGTTCCTCGTGCGCCTCGAGCGCGCTCAGGAACACGCCGTGCTGGGTCACGGCGCGGTCGATCTGACTCTTCAGGAACGCATTTCCCCTGTCCATCATCGTCTCCGAAGTCGCGTGTCGGTTCACCGGAATCGAACTGGCCAAACTTAGCCCGAAACGACTCCTGTCACTCCCGGCTCCGCCTTGGAATAAGCAAGCTGCCGGCCAGTGGATCCACCGAAACGGATAGAGGTGTGCCGTCGAGGAGCTCGCCGTCGGCTTGGGCGGCCATGCGGGGCAAGGTTTCGATTCTGAAATCGCGCCCTGACTTATAGAAGAGGCACGGATCGGGACCGAAGTCCTTCCTAGCCATGCGCCAGAGGATCCGCAGCGAGTCCCTGAGATTGGTCGGCGAGAAGACGCAGGCGTTGAGAAGCCCATCGTCACGAGCGATCCCATCGCCGAACGTGACGAGATCGTTGAGCACCGCTCCGAAATTGGCGACCAGGACTGCCGAGGCGGATCGATCGTAGACGATACCGTCAATCGTCAGCCGCAGCTCGAATTTCTGGTTGCGCAGCACGGCCTTGAATCCACCGATGACGTAAGCCATGAAGCCGAAGCGCTTCTTCAGCCTGGCCGGCGCCTCGGCCATCATGGTCGCATCGAGGCCTACCCCTACGCCAATGGCAAAGCGGCGGCCGTCGCCAAGCCGTCCCAGATCCATCCGCGCTTCATCGCCGTTGAGGAGCATCGGCACCGCGCGGGCCGGATTCAGCGGAATGTGCAGCGTCCGCGCGACGACGTTCGCGGTTCCTCCCGCCAGCACTCCGAGGGGCGGTCCCTGATGCGCGAGAGCGCCCAGCACTTCCATTACGGTTCCGTCACCGCCGAGTGTGAAGACAGCGTCGTACTTGTGCGCGTGGGTCTTGGCGATCGTGGCTGCGTGTCCGGGCGCTTCGGTGGGCATGGAGTCGCAAGCGACCCCTGCTTTGGCAAATGCCTTGAGCGCCTGGCGGTGGATGCGCGCTCCCCGTCGCGACCCTGGATTTACTATCAGTAGGACGCGCTCGATTCTTCTGGGCGCAAACTTCATTGCCGTCGCTGCGCTCATGGCGTGTCTGGGTTACTGGATGCTCGGGGCGGGGATCGAACCCGCATGGGA
>DHJM01000112.1:3330-7144 GCA_002404335.1 Gemmatimonadales bacterium UBA4720 | reverse complement strand
TCCCAAGGGATTTTAAGTCCCGAATTGAGCCAAGAACGCGCGGGGCCAGGTTGGTCACCATAGAAGGACAGTGCGCCATAATGCAGCATAATGCGTGTCGCTGGCTACCACTCGTGCTACCACGCTATTCGGGTGGAACGGCCAGCGCATCCCGCGTTCGCTCGAGCACGTTGCCCTGAGCTTCGAGCAGCAGTCTCGTTTCGGTGGACTTGTCATCAATGGGGAGTCGTTCTACTCCAACGTATTCCTGCAACCGCAACGCGAGATTATTGAGCGCGCCGACCAGCGGTCGGTGGCGCTGGTCATGTCTGTCGAGCAGTAACTGGATCCGGAGAGTGAGCGCGACGGCGCGGCCGTAATCCACGTGCGGCCCAATCTGCGGATCTGACACCTTGAGCAGCTCGGATACGGCATCGACTATCCGGTCAGTGCGTTTCTCCCGCAGGCGCGCAGCCTCCTCGCCTCTGAGCTGGAGACCAATCTTTTCGCGCTCAGCCCCGATGACTTTGCGGGTCACGAATAGCTGGGTGATGACCGACGCAACCGCTACGATCGCACCGCCGCCAACTCCGATGAGAGCCGCGGCAACCGTATCCGTCACTGTGGGGCGGGCTGCATTTCTGCCCGCATTGCAAGCCGGAGTCGGGCAGAGATCTCGTCGGTCTGGGTCACGTAGTCTAGTCGGGACTTGCGGTCCGTGGGGGTTGGGCGTGCGCGGTGCCCTTCCTCTATCACTTCATGGGCAAACACGCTCAGATGGGCGAGGACGCGTGATCCCTCAGTCAAAATTCCATTTACGTCCGCCGAGAAATAGAGCGCATGCAAAACCCACGCGCCCCGGAACTCACCGAACGCATCGTTCGCTCGGCGAAGTGAGTCACGTTCGTATATCTCATTCGCGATCTTACCAGCTTCGTCCCGCCTGTTCATATCAAGGGCGTTGGTCAGGCTCTCCCGCTCCCCTTCAGTGATTCGCCTGAGGTTCTTGGCAAGATTGCGCAGGTCTGCTTCCGGGGAGTCGCTAAAATCGCGAGTGCTGATCAGACTGTCGAAATGGCTTGCATAGCCCCCACGAGCTTTCTCGAACAGCGAGTATGTCTCCGCGTAAACCTCATTTCGACGTTGCGCGAAGAGACCGAACTCGTGCAGCCGGCGTTGATGGCCCGCGGTTATCTGCGCAAGCGTCTGGTCCTGGGTGTGCTTGTAATCAGCCAGCGCCTTGTCGGTGGTCTCCCGTGCCAGGTTCTTCACCCGCTCGCGTACAAATAGGAACAGGAGTGGAAACCCGATAAACAGGGCGGCCGTCTCGACAGCGACAAGGACTTCGAGCATTCAGAGAAAATACACAGGTCTCGCCATCGAGGGCTTGGATCCCGAAGGAGAGGCACGTCCGTCTAGAGAGAGAGATATCCGCGTACCCGTGCTTAGGTCATGCGCAAGCTAGTGCAAAGATATCTTTCGTCGGCAGGGACGGCCCTAGGCGGAGATATCTTCGCTTCCGAAACCGGGAGGAAGGGCAAGTCATTATCGAAGGTTGGCGCACCGCCGCGCACGTTGGCTACGAATGTGAGGGGTGCGGGGGCTGGCCTGGTCGGGCTCTCGCGCCGCGGAGCTTCAACTCCGGAAGCGAGAGAGCGATCCGGATCATCCGGGAGTACTCTGTAATGAATGCGTACGCAGACACGATTTGCGACAAGCGAAGGGACAACAGAGAGCCGGCCGATGCTGCCAATGTCACGTGGTGAGGCCAAGGGACTCGACCAGGGCCTGAGGTGGTGGGAACACACCGTCGCTCCGTGGTACGACCGGAAGGGCGCGACGGTCAGCGAAGCGCTTCTCGTGGGGATTATGGTTAACGATCTGCGCGACAACCGCGACCGCGAACTCGCGGCGAAGAAAGACGCCCGCTGATGAGCCAGGAGACGACGCCCCGACGACTCAACCCTCGCCAAGCCGCTGCATATCTCGGCGTCAGTCTTCGTACGCTGTATACTTTCCCAATACCGAAGTTCAAACGCGGACGCGTCGTGCGGTTCGATACGAGGGATCTCGATCTGTTCCTCGAGTTGAATAAAGTCGGCCCGACGAGGTTCGAGAGGGCTAGCTGATGGTTTTCCAGGTGAAAGCGTCGCATTCGTTCAAGCTTCGGGTTGTCGACCAGCAGGGCAAAGGGGCGACGCTCGGGACCGGCACGCCCGATAAAGGAACAGCGGAGGCGATCGAGAGCTTGGTAAAGACCTTCAGGCGCCGGAGGCGGTGGGACCTCTTGAACGCGCTCGTGGCAAAGCGCATCACACTTCGCGAGGTCTACGACGCCCACGAGGTGGGGACGCTCGATCAGAGGCTCGCGGAGCTCGCAACAGCGAACCTAGATCCACTGGTCTCCGACTGGGGGAAACAGGGTGCAAATCCGAAGTACGTCAAACAGGTTCGGCAGATGATACCGGCGGGGAAGCTCTACCCTGCGTCGCGGTTCACTCGTAAAGCCGTGTCGAATTTTCTCGCTGTCCTCGACGTGCAAGGCCCGACGAAGAACCGATATCGGACAGCCCTTTCACAATTCGCCCGCTGGTTGGTCGAACAGGAGACGATCGAGACGAACGTCGTGCGCGACGTCGCGGGCAAGCCCGAGAACGACCCGCGAACGGTGTGGTACGACTGGCCAGATGCGAAGCGACTTATCGGTAAGCTCGAAGGTGAATCGAAAGCTCTCGAAGCGCTAATGGCTGGCACCGGAATGGAGTGGCAGGCGATCGCCAATCTCAAACGACGCGACGTCGACTTGAAGGCCCGGACCGTCCGCGCGCACGGGTTCAAGAACAAGCATCGGAACCGGATGGTGCGGATCACGGAGGATTGGACACTTCCGATAGTCGCAGAGCATGTGCGATCGGTGACGTCGCTCGACGCTCCACTGTTCACCGTAACGAACGATCGCGCCTTAGACCACCACCAGGCGGCGGTGAAAGCGCTGGGGCTGGAGACAAGCACTCTGCACGATTGGAGGCACACGTACGCCGTCAACAATCTGCAGCGCGGAATGAAGCCGCAAGTTGTGAAGCGGCAACTCGGCCACGCCAAGAACTCGACGATGGTCGAGCGGATTTACGGAGTGTGGATCGTCGACGAGAAGGACTACGAGCTGCCAGCGATGCGAGTGGTGAAGTGATTCGGCTTTAGGGTTTGGGCTGAGATTTCATTTTCTGCCAGAGCATATTGGCAAAGAAGGCGATCATGAGAAAAGCAACGAACCTAGTAAGCCATCCCATCATGTCGCCCTTCAACCAGCCGTTCACCACGCCTAGGAGCAAAAACAGGCCGATGACGATTGCGTCACGCGTGTGCTTAGTGAAGGACGGCATCATGACTCCTCTCTGTCTCGCTGGGGATGACCCGTCGGGCGATAGATGGGATCAGATCGCTCACCGGAGGTAGCGCTCCTGCTACTGGAGCAGGTGCGCTTACCAGTGACAACAATTGCCACGCCTCAATGCGCGGAGTAGGACCGGAGTCTCTCAACTTTCAACTTTCTGATGCGAAGCGGAGCAGCCCTAGGTGAATTCAGTGCGGCGCCTGCTATTGGAGCAGGACAGCTCTCGATATCTCGAGGCATTTAAGAAGAAATTCGCCGGGAGTCTTGAGCCAGACGCACCACCGCAGGGTAAGTTGCTCGGCGCGCCGTCCCGCCTGTGCCTCCGCGCGGAATGGGATGGCCACGGGAGTCGCCGGCGACGGGCATGCGGGTGCTTAACTCGCTCAGGGCCGCCACCAGAAAATCAGATGTTGGCCACGAGCCAGAGTCGTCCTACATTAG
>DHJM01000112.1:0-3084 GCA_002404335.1 Gemmatimonadales bacterium UBA4720 | reverse complement strand
GAGGCCGTGAGGGTGGTGCGCGAAGTCGCAGACGCGCTCGACTACGCGCACCGCCACGGCGTGGTTCACCGCGACGTCAAGCCCGAAAACATTATGCTGCACGACGGGCACGCGATGGTGGCGGACTTTGGCATCGGCAAAGCGCTCAGCGCAGTAGATGAGCAGCTGTTCACGCAGGCGGGCGTAAGTCTGGGGACGCCGGCGTACATGAGCCCGGAGCAGGCGTCGGGTGACGCGATCGACGGACGCACCGACATCTACAGCTTGGGATGCGTGCTGTATGAAATGCTCACTGGAGAGCAGCCGTTCACAGGTCGCACCGCCCAAGCGGTTATCGCCAAGCGATTTGTCCAGACACCGCCCGACGTCGCAGGCCTCCGCGAGGGTGTGACGCGCGTGATCGCGAACGTGGTGCAACGTGCGCTGGCGCGCGCGCCTGTCGACCGGTTCCAGACTGGTGCCAGTCTTATAGCTGCGTTGTCACAGCCGGACTCTGCGTCTCCGTCGGAATCGTCTGAGAATTCCATTGCAGTGCTGCCCTTCGCGAACCTGAGCGCGAATGCGGATGACGAGTACTTCTCGGACGGCATCACCGACGAGGTAATCAACGCGCTTTCGCACTTGCCGGGCGTCCGGGTTGCGGGGCGCACATCAACGTTCGTCTTCAAGGGTAAGCGAGTCGACCTGCGGAAAATCGCCGAACAACTTCGCGTGCAAACGATTCTCGAAGGCAGCGTGCGGCGGGCCGGAGATCGTGTGCGGATCTCCGTCCAGCTTATTGCAGCGGCCGATGGACTACACCTCTGGAGTGAACGCTACGACCGCGAGCTCGCCAACGTTTTCGCCTTGCAGGACGAGATCGCTCAGGCCATCTCGGGCGCGCTTGAGCAGCGGCTCGGCGGCGGGACAGCGGCAACAAATTCGCGCGAAATACGACCGGCGCTACCCGATCGCGTCGCGCGCACCGCGGTAAATCCGACAGCGTACGATGTATATTTGCGCGGTCGCTTCTTGTTCGAACAGCACTCGGCTACCGAGGCGATTATGTGCTTCGACCGCGCCGTGGCACTCGATCCGAACTTCGCGCTTGCCCATGTCTGGTGCGCCTTTTCCAATATCCTGGCCGCCAATATGAAAGTCTTACCGGCCCTCACCGCATACCCACGTGCGCGCGCGGAGGCTGGGCGTGCCCTCGCGCTCGAACCGGCTTTGCCCGAAGCGTTAGTGGCCGAGGCCTTCATTGCATATTGGTTCGATTGGGACAGCACCCGCGCGCAGACACTCGTCCGAGAGGCGTTGGCGCTGGCGCCAGGGTTGCCGGGCGCACACGTGCTGCTCGGCTGGACACTTCTCAGCGCCGAGAGATTCGAAGAAGGAGTTCGGTCCCTCGAACGCGGGTATGCGCTGGACCCATTATCCGACTTTATGCTTTACAACTTCGGTATGTCGCTCCTCTTCGCAGGTGAGGCGACCCGAACGATCGAAGTGCTTCGCCCGGCTCTCGAGCGCTCGAGGGGTAACGGCGGACTGCATTTGCTTCTAGGGGCGGCGCTCTTCGTTTCCGATCGGCTACCTGAGGCTCGCACGGCGCTCGAGCGCGGCTGGGAGCTGACTCCCGCGAGCGCACAATTGCGGACGACCCTCGTCGGTGTCCTCGCCGCGATGGGTGACACCGAAGAAGCATGGCGTCGGCTCGGCGAGGTGGAAGATCAGGCGGAACGTGGGAAGGCCTCGGCAGTCGATGTTGCCTGTGGGTACCACTGGCTTGGCGATGACGAAGTCGCGTATACATGGCTCGATCGCGCGTTCGAGGCACGCGAGCTGTGGATGACGTCGCTACACATCGAGCCGCGTCTTCGACGTCTGCGGGGTACACAGCGATTCGAGGCGTTGGTTAAGCGAGTCGGCGTGGCGCCAGATGTGTGAGGGCCGAACAACGACAATCAGGCGAAACCGTCAAGGCGGCTCGAACCGTGGGCGCCATTCTCAAGTACTTACGGCCGCACGAGCCTGCTGCACGACACTACCGTCACTATATGTGAAGAAGCTAACCGTCGATAGTTCTAGCTTAGCCGCTAGGCTCACGCCCGATAGGCGTGAGGGTATGTCTCGCTCCGCAGCGTTAACCGTGGGCGCCGGCCAGCTGCACGGTCACCACAAACCGGACGCGGCACTTTCACTGTCGATTGCCGCTGTCGCTTGGTACTGGTCTTCGGCCAGTTGAAGCGCACTCCCTAGCGGATGACCACAATCCGCGACACGGGATGAATTTCGTTCCACCGCTGGTGGTTAGTATCCTGCACGAAGGTTCCGCTCATCCGCACGTGTGAGCCGACTGGTGGAATCACTGTGTGGTCTCCGAAGGAACTGCACGCCGGCCTCGCGTCAGCCTGGGTCACTTGATAATGACACACGATCTCGAACACGAGGTTGCCGTTCTCGGCAGTCGTGTTCCCGTTGTTGAGCAGATTGGCGAACTGCGGATCTGGTCGGAGCCATCCATGCGTGTCGCCATCGGCTTCGTGTCGAACGCCGTCGCTGTTGCGTCCGTTTGTCGCGTCCACAATGGTGCCGCTGACTGTGACGCATTCGTTCATCACCAGTAAGCGATAGGGATGATAGACGTGCTGCCAGAGGGCGTCACCACATCCCGCGAGCGAGTTTGAGCCACGCCGGTGAAGCAGGGGCGATGGACCTATGCGCAGATATACGATTGGTTTCGCTACATCCACACGCACCTGCGCCACGTGGCCGTCACTGGGTGGGCTCTCGACGAAGCCAATAATCGAATCTTCTACATGGTTGAGGATGAAGCCGCGGCTCGTGAGTTCGATCGACAGCTTGCGGGGATGAACGTCCCGTGTTTCCTGGTCGCCAGAGAAATATCTGGGCCGATTCGCCTACAGTGAACGTCGCGCCGTTCCGTTAGGATCGTTAATGTTGCAATTATGTGTACTCCTTTCCACAAAAAGGCTCGTGGGCTCAGGTAAACCGCTCAGGCGTTTTCTACCACTTTCGCTACCACGCTCAACAATCAGCGTGAGGCGCGTGGCCGTAGATCAGTGCTCGGGGCGGGGATCGAAC
>DHJM01000061.1:15052-17901 GCA_002404335.1 Gemmatimonadales bacterium UBA4720 | reverse complement strand
ATCCGCTTCGACGAGAACGCAGTCGTGATCATCAACGAACAGGGCGAGCCGCGGGCGACCCGCATCTTCGGACCAGTGGCGCGCGAGCTCCGGGAGAAGAAGTACATGAAGATCGTCTCCCTGGCACCAGAGGTTCTGTAAAGTGAGAATCCTGAAATACAGAAAGACGGCCAAGACGCGGCTGCACGCGCGTCACGCCGAGAACGCCAAGCGTCTGAAGCTGCACGTGTCGAAGGGCGACACCGTGCGGGTGATGCGCGGCGACGACAAGGGCAAGGAAGGCAAAGTGCTGCGCGTCTTCCTCAAGACCGGGCGCGTCCTCATCGAGGGCGTGAACATGGTGAAGATGCACCGCAAGGCGCGGACGGCCGAGGAGACGAGCGGAATTCGCGAGGCGCCGGCATCGCTGCACTCGTCGAACGTGATGCTGCTCGATCCCAAGTCGGGTGAGCCGACTCGAACGAAGGCCCGTTTCGACACCGACGCAACGCACATCGAGCGTCGGAGAACCAAGGAGCGCGTCAGCGTCAAGAACGGGGAGCCCATCCCCCGCGTGCGCTGAGCGAGGAATAGAGAATGGCGACTAAAGAGAAGAAACAGGGGAAGAAGCGCGAGGTCCAGGCACAGGTCCAGGCGGAGCACGCCGGCAAGGATCTGCCGGTACCGCCGGCGCGCCTTCATGTCTACTACAAGAAGACCGTGCGCGACCGGCTAATGTCGCAGTTCGGCTTCACCAACGTTCATCAGATCCCGACACTCGAGAAGATCGTGATCAACTGCGGAGTCGGCGAAGCGATCAAGAACGCAAAGGTTCTTGATACGGTCGTCTTCGAGCTGAGCATCATCACAGGCCAGCGTCCCGTGCGGAAGAAGGCGAAGAAATCGATCGCCAATTTCGGATTGCGCGAGGGACAGGAGATCGGGTGCGCGGTCACGCTTCGCGGCGCCCGTATGTGGGAGTTCCTCGATCGGTTCGTGACGGTGGCGATCCCGCGCATTCGCGACTTCCGCGGCATCAATACGCGGTCGTTCGACGGCCGCGGGAACTACACGCTCGGCGTCAAGGAGCAGATGATTTTCCCGGAGATCAACTACGACATGGTCGAGCAGATCCACGGGATGGACATCACTCTCGTCACGACCACGAACAAGGATGACCAGGCGTTCGCGCTGCTGCGGGAGCTCGGGATGCCTTTCCGTGGCGACGACAAGCCTATCATCACGCAGAACCAGTAAGTGTCAACCAACAGCCAAGAGAGATTGTAATGGCGCGTAAGGCCATGGTGGAGAAGAGCAAGCGCAAGCCGAAGTTTCCCGTTCGTCAGCACAACAGGTGCGGACGGTGCGGAAGATCGCGCGCTTTCCTGAGAAAGTTCGGGCTTTGCAGAATCTGTTTCAGAGAACAGGCGCTGTCGGGATATATCCCGGGCGTCCGCAAGGCGAGCTGGTAACCATTCATTTCTACGCGTCCCTAGGGCGGGATACGGTAGAACAGAGGAAGATCATTTAATGAGTATGACCGATCCGATAGCCGATATGCTCACGCGCATCCGCAACGCCTGCGGAGCGAAGCACCGTCGCGTGGACATGCCGCTCTCGAAGCTCAAGGTGGAGATCGCGAAGATCCTGAAGGAGAACAACTTCATTCAGGACTACAAGACGCTCGATACGGAAGAAGGCAGGCAGCTGTTGCGTGTGGTGCTCAAGTACGCGCAGGGCGGCCAACCGGTGATTCGCGAGCTGCGTCGCATCTCGACGCCCGGACTTCGCAAGTACGTCGCGGTCGCGGAAATTCCGCGCGTTCGCAACGGGCTCGGCATGGCGATCCTCAGCACATCGCAGGGTGTGATGTCGGATCGTCAGGCGCGGCAGGCCCGCACCGGCGGCGAGCTCCTCGCCCTGGTCTGGTAAGGGAGATAGAGGCAGATGTCACGAATTGGAAAGCATCCGGTAGTCATTCCTAAGGGCGTGACCGCGACCGTCGAAGGCAACAAGGTCCACGTCAAGGGACCGAAGGGTGAGCTGGAGCGGACAATCCATGAGCAGATGAAGGTGTCGTTAAAGGACGGCCAGATTCTGGTCGAGCGCCCATCGGATGAAGACAACCACAAGGCGCTCCACGGCCTGAGCCGCACTCTCGTCGCCAACATGGTGGAGGGCGTGACCAAAGGCTTCCGAAAGGAACTTGAACTTGTCGGCGTCGGGTACAAGGCGGAGCCGCGTCCGTACGGATTGCAGCTCGCGCTCGGGTTCTCGCATCCGGTGAAGTACGAAGCGCCGAAGGGAATCAAGCTGAGCGCGCCTCAGCCGACTTCGATCGTCATCGAGGGCGCGAACAAGGAAATCGTGGGCCAGGTCGCGGCGGAGCTGCGCAGCCTCAGGCCACCCGAGCCTTACAAGGGCAAGGGAATCAAGTACGTTGGAGAACAGGTCCGTCGCAAAGCTGGAAAGGCGGGCAAGGCGGGAGCCAAGTAATGCCGAAGATGGCCAGACCAAAGTCGCGCGATCAGCTTCGTACGCGCCGTCATTTCCGCCTTCGCAAGAAAGTGGTGGGAAGTGCCGAGCGTCCACGCCTGGTCGTGTATCGTTCGCTCAAGCACATCTACGCGCAGTTGGTGGATGACACGACTCAGCGCACGATCATGACGGTGACCGATTCGGGTCTCGAAGGGAAGCCGACCGAGAGATCGGTGGAAGTTGGAAAGCGCATCGCCGCCAAGGCAAAAGATGCCGGCGTCAAGCGCGTGGTGTTCGACCGAGCTGGATATAAATATCACGGCCGCGTGAAGGGTGTGGCCGACGGAGCCCGCGAGGGCGGGCTGGAGTTTTAATAAATGGCAGAAAACGAG
>DHJM01000061.1:13674-14940 GCA_002404335.1 Gemmatimonadales bacterium UBA4720 | reverse complement strand
GGCGGCGGCGGTGGCGCCGGTCGTGGTCGTGGATCTGGCGGCAGCGGTGGTGGTGGCGGCGGACAAGGCGGAGGCGGACCGCGCGGCGAAGGTGGCCAGCGCGGTGGTGGACGCGGCCGTGACGGCAAGGGCCGCGATCGCGACGGTGGACGCGGCGATGGCGGCAGCGAGCTCGTCGAGAACGTGATCGCCATCAACCGCGTGGCCAAGGTCGTGAAGGGCGGACGCCGCTTTTCATTCAACGCGCTCGTCGCAGTCGGAGATGGTCAGGGCCGAGTTGGTTTTGCGACCGGCAAGGCGAACGAAGTGTCGGAGGCCGTCCGCAAGGCTGTCGACGGAGCGCGCCGCAACATGGTCGCGATCCCGATGACTGGCGGAACGATCCCGCACGAAGTCGTTGGCACGCACGGCGCTGGCAAAGTCCTGATGAAGCCCGCGGCACCTGGCGCCGGCGTCATCGCCGGTGGCGCGGTGCGCGCGATCATGGAATGCGCCGGCATCTCGGACATTCTCACCAAGAGCCTCGGCTCGACCAATCCGCACAACATGGTACTTGCTGCATTAGATGGCCTCCAGCAACTAACCACAGTAGAGCAGATCGCGCGCGAGCGCGGCATCGAAGTCTCGGCACTCGGTTACCGCTCGCGCGCCAAGTCGAAGGAGGCCGTCGCTCATGCCTAGGACACACGTGTGGTGGAGAACCAAGGGGCCGAAGACGACCCCCAAGGAAACCATCACGAAGGGAAAGGTTCGCATCAAGCAGGTGAGAAGCGGCATCGGCCACTCGTGGCGGATGCGCCTGACGCTCGAAGCCCTCGGGCTCCGGCATCACCAGTCTGAAGTGACCAGGCAGGATTCACCCGCATTGCGCGGACAAATCAAGCACGTGCGTCACTTGGTCGAAGTGACGCCGGTAGAGGATTAAACAGTGGCAGACAAACCAACACGCCGGGAAAAACTCGGAGAGCCAAATCGCGTCGAGAAGATCGGCCTGCACAATCTGGTTCCAGCTCCCGGATCGCATCGGAATCGCAAGAGGATCGGACGTGGTCCGGGCTCGGGCACCGGCAAGACGTCGGGCAAGGGACACAAGGGTATCAAGGCCAGATCGGGCCACCACGGCCCCGGCGGCGGCAAGCCCCAGTTCGAGGGCGGGCAGATGCCGCTCACTCGCCGCATACCCAAGCGTGGTTTCACGAATATCTTTCGTGTAGTGAATCAGGTCGTCAGCTTCGACGACCTTGGCAAGCTGCCGAAGGGCGCTGA
>DHJM01000061.1:0-13544 GCA_002404335.1 Gemmatimonadales bacterium UBA4720 | reverse complement strand
GCAGAAAATCGAATCGGCCGGAGGCCGAATAGAGAACTAATGGCGCAATCAGCCCCCGCGGCGGCAGTAAGCAACATCTACAACACGCCGGAGTTGCGAGACAAGATCCTATTCACGTTCATCTGTCTCGTGATCTACAGAGTCGGGGCGCACATCACCGCGCCGGGCGTCGACGTCGTCGCGCTCACCGATTTCTTTGCCAACAAGGGCAAAGGCGGGCTGCTGGGCCTGTACGATTTGTTCGTGGGCGGCGGACTTTCGCACGCGACCGTGTTCGCGCTCGGCATCATGCCCTACATCTCGGCCAGCATCTTCATGCAGATCGCCGGCGTCGTGATCCCGACCGTCGAGAAGCTGCAGAAGGACGAGGAGGGCAGAAAGCGCGTGACGCAGTGGACGCGCTACGTGACTGTCGTCCTGGCGGTGGTGCAGGGATGGGGATTCGCGCTCTTCACGTCGTCCCTCCAGGATGCCGTGGTCAATCCCGGCTTCGGCTTCAAGCTCCAGATGGTGCTCGTTCTCACCACCGGAGCGCTGTTCGTGATGTGGCTCGGTGAGCAGATCACGGAGAGAGGACTCGGGAATGGGGCGTCGCTGATCATTTTCTTCTCGATCGTCGAGAGGTTCTGGCCGGGAATCATCAGCACTCTTGGCTTCGTGAAGACGCAGGCGGTCGGCCCCTTCTCGCTCGTGGTACTCGGCATCGTCATGGTCGGAGTCGTCGCCGGCACCATTGCCGTCACGATGGCGGCCCGCAGGGTCATGATTCAGATCCCGCAGCGCACGATGTCCCGCGGCCGGCAGCGCGAGGCGGCAAAGAACTTCATTCCGCTCCGTGTAAACGCGGCGGGTGTGATGCCGATCATCTTCGCTTCATCGGTGATCGTGGTCCCGGGGGCGATCGCATCGTTCAGCGGGAATGCGAGGGCCGCCCAATGGGCGGAATACGTCTCGCCCGGCACCTGGCTTTACTACGTCCTGTCCGCGATCCTCATCGTCTTCTTCACCTACTTCTACACGTCGATCATCTTCAACCCAGTCGACATCTCGGAGAACCTGAAGAAGCAGGGCGGATTCATTCCTGGCGTGAAGCCCGGCGGCAAGACTGCCGAGTACATCGATCACGTGGTGTCGCGGATCACGTTCCCGGGCGCATTGTTCCTGACGTTCATCGCGCTGCTGCCGGTGTTCATAGCCGACATGATCAACGTACCGTTCAGGTTCGGTGGAACCTCGCTCCTCATCGTCGTGGGTGTCGCGCTTGACACGATAACGCAGGTCAATCAGCACCTGCTGCTCAGGAAGTACGACGGCTTCATGAAGAAGGGCCGAGTGCGATTCCGGGGCCGTACGACCGGCGGCACTTACTAGACTCGATCGGAGGAGCCAAAAGCTCCTCCGAATCTTTTGCGGGTATCTCCGATGATCATCGTGCTGCTCGGCCCACCCGGGGCTGGTAAGGGAACGCAGGCGGACAAGCTGGCCGCGCGTCTCGGGATTCCGAAGATCGCGACCGGCGACGTGCTGCGCGCGGCGCTTCGTGAGGGCACCAAGCGGGGGCTCGAGGCAAAGGCCTACATGGATCGTGGCGACCTGGTGCCGGACTCGGTCATCCTCGGTATTCTTCAGGATGTCATGACCTCCCCCGCGACGAAGAAGGGAGCCATTCTGGATGGCGCGGTTCGCACAGTCCCGCAGGCCGAAGGGCTCGTGGTCATGCTCGCCGAGATCGGCAAGAAGGTGGACAAGGTGCTGCTGTTCGACGTGGACGATGACGAGCTGGTGAAGCGACTGAGCACTCGTACNNGGCGCTCGGGAAATGATTCAGATCAAGTCGCCGCGCGAGATCGATATCATGGCGCGTGGGGGCCAGATACTGGCGGCGACGGTGCGGCTGCTCGAGCAGAGCGTGCGTCCGGGCATGACGACCATGGATCTGGACAAGATCGCCGACGACTTCATTCGCAGCCATCCCGGCGCGCTCCCGGCGTTCAAGGGCCTCTACAATTTTCCCGCCAGCATCTGCACGTCGATCAACCAGGAGATCGTGCATGGAATTCCCTCGAAGAAGCGCCTGATCGAGGAGGGAGACATCGTCTCGATCGACATCGGCGTGAAACTGGACGGTTACTACACGGATTCAGCCACCACCGTCGCCGTCGGGAAAATCGATCCGGAGTCGAAGAAGCTTCTCGATGTCACGAAGAAGGCCCTCGCGGCGGGAATTGAGGCGGCGACTGCCGAGAATCACGTAGGCGACATCGGCGCGGCGGTGCAGGGCGTAGTCGAAGCGGCCGGGTTCAGCGTCGTGCGCGATCTGGTTGGGCACGGGATCGGGGTCGGGTTTCACGAGGATCCGCAGGTGCCGAACTACGGGAAGCCCAAGCGCGGCGTCCGCCTTCAGCCCGGGCTGACGATCGCCATCGAGCCGATGGTCAATGTGGGGATGCCGGCCACGCGAACCATGCCCGATCGGTGGACCGTCGTCAGCGTGGACGGGACGCGCTCGGCGCACTTCGAGCACACGATTGCGATCACGGAGAACGGACCGCGGATACTGACGGCGCTAGCGAACTAGCGGCGCAACCTTGACGTAGCGGCTGGTCTGACCGCCCCAGATCAGCTGCAGAGTATCGCCCGCCACCGCGAACCGTACCGCGCGGTCGCCTCCGCCCTGCCCGGGAAGATGCAGCATCGCCGAATCGCCCAACGCCGCGTACGTGCCCTGCATCGTGCGGATCGGTACTCTCAAGCGGAAGTCGCCGCCCGGAGTGTATTCCTCGAACGCGGGCACTCCGGTATAGTGGAGGTAGGTCCAGCGGCCGACCACGGGATCCGCGCCGCTCACCGGCGCGCCGACGCGCGTTTCGCGCTGCTCTTGTCCCTCGTTGATCATCACGAGGGTGTCGCGTATGATCGAAAACTGGAACGCATTCACGCCATTCTGCGGATCGATGATGTAGAGGCTGTCGCGAGCGCGCCTGTACTTCATATCCACCATCGCGCCCAGGGTGTAGCTCATGGTGTTGTCGGGCGCGAATGAGATCGTGGATCCCAATCCACCGATCGACCGAGTCACCGCTTCCCACGTACCGATCAGGGTCGGGGAGGGACGCGCCGGCGCGATCTGCGCCACGGCGATATTAAGCGCCAGCAGGTTGGGAATGAATAGAATTTCGCGCGAGCGTATCCTCATGCCTGACTCCGCTTTGAGCATCAGCCGGAAAGTGCTCGCTCGACGATCGACGTGGCTCGTTCCGCATGCTCGCCGGCCTTTATTACAAGTTGCTCCGCCTCGCGCGCGAGCGACTGACCCCTCGACTTGTCCTCGAGCGCCTGCACGTTGACCCGCACGTTGTAAGCCGCGCCCCTGGCCGCCGCAGCCGCAAGCAGCGCTGCGACGCCGGCATCGGTTACAGCGTTCGTATTTCCCTTCTCGGCGACGAGCGCCGCAAGCTGTGCGATTTCGACGGCGGCACGCGCGGTCTCGAGCGGCACCTCGGCCGCCTTGAGCAGCGCGTTCGTAACGGTTTCGGAGCGACGAGCGGCCGCGTCAGCCGGCTCCTTGGGCAGCTTGTAGGCTTCCGAGACCAGCGCGTACGCTTCGGCATCCCGCTTGACCAGCGACGTCAGCTGATTTCCGAGCGCAACCGCCTTGAGAGCGGCTTCCTTCATCTCGGAATCGACCGCCGTGTACTTCTTCTTTCCGATGGTCAGGCCTGCCACCATCTGTGTGAGGGCGGCGGCCAGCGCGCCCGCGTGCGCGGCGACGCTTCCTCCTCCGGGCACCGGATTCGACGACGCGACCGAAGCCAGGAATCCACTCACGCTCTCGCCCCCGCTCATGACTTCGCGCACCTGACGCTCCAGCAGCTGCGCCGGCGTGAACTCCCTGAGCCGCAGATGACTGACGGCCGTGTCGAGCAGAACTTTCTCGGGGACGAGTCCGACGATCTCGCTCCACGTGACCTGCGCTCCTTCGGTCTCGGCGCGCATCTTCACGAAATCGAACGCGATGTGGAGTGGCGTCTTTTCGGTATCGACGAGATTCATCGACACCTGAGCCTGCTCATCCACTTCGAGGCCGAGTCCTTTCACGTACTTGAAGCCTCCGGACGATCCGCGCACGGCCTTGGCGATGTTCTTGGCGATCTGAAGGTTCGATGCGGGGCCGAGGTAGACGTTATACGCGACGAGAAACGGCCGCGCGCCGATCGCGATCGCGCCGGAGGTGGGGTGGATCTTCGAAGGCCCAAAATCAGGATTGCGCGCCGGATTCTTGCCCAGCTCTTCGCGCAGTCCCTCGAATTCGCCGCGACGAACGTCGGCGAGATTCTCGCGCGTGGGCGACGTGGCTGCGCGCTCATATAGATAGACCGGAATCTTCAGCTCGCGTCCAACTCTCTCGCCGAGCGCGCGGGCGAGAGCGATGCAATCCTCCATCGTCGATCCTTCCAGGGGGATGAACGGCACGACGTCGGTTGCGCCAATGCGCGGATGCTCGCCGATATGTTTGCTCAGGTCGATTCGTTCCGCTGCCACCTTGATTCCAGCGAAGGCGGCATCCACCGCCGTCTCGGCGGGCGCGACGAACGTGATCACCGAGCGATTATGCGAGGCGTCGGAAGAAACGTCGAGAACCGAGACGCCATCCACCGCCGCGATCGCGTCGCGGATCGCGGTGATGACCTCGGGACGACGGCCCTCGGAAAAATTCGGTACGCATTCGACGAGCTTCATTCGGTCTTTCCCTTGCTCATGTTGGCGCGCTTTACCGTCTGGAGCAGCCACGCGTGCATCGCGGGATTGCCGGCGACGAACGACTCGGCGGTGAGCACCGGCGGATTTCCCTCGAGATCCGTGACGATGCCTCCCGCTTCCTGCACCATCAGCAATCCGGCGGCGACATCCCAGGGCGCCAGTACGAGCTCCCAGAACGCGTCGAATCTACCGCATGCAACGTTCGACAGGTCGAGCGCCGCCGAGCCAGCGCGGCGAATTCCAGCCGTCCCGCGCGTAACCAAACTGAACTGCGCCATGTACTGTGGCAACTTCTCGAGGGTCTTGAAGGGGAATCCGGTTCCGATGAGGGACTTGCCGGGCTCCCGCAGGCTGGAGACGCGGATGCCCTTGCCGTTGAGAAAGGCGCCGCCGCCGCGTCTCGCCGTGAATTCCTCCTCCCGGGCGACGTTGAGGACGACACCGGCGCAGAGGACGCCATTACGCGCGATCGCGATCGACACGGAATACTCGGGGTAGCCGTGCAGAAAGTTGGTGGTGCCATCGAGTGGGTCGGCAATTACCACGACTCCCCTGCTGGCGATGGCCGTCGGTGACAGCTCCTCGCCGAGCACCGTTGCGTCAGGGAGGCGGCGAGTGATGACGCCGACGATCTCCCGCTCCGAAGCCTTATCCACCTCGCTGACGAAATCGGACTGTCCCTTCGACTCCCACACCAGCTTTTCGCGCCGAGCGGTGGCGTCGCGAATGACTTGCGCTCCGCCGCGAGCCGCTTCCAGCGCGATGTCGAGCAGCTCGGAATCGCCGATATCAGTTTGTGAAATTGCTTGCAACTCCTCTCGCTCGCTCTTTAATTTCGCGCAATGGCCCGCATCTTCAGCGGCATTCAGCCCTCCGGCTCCCTGCACATCGGAAACTACCTCGGCGCAGTCAAGAACTGGGTTGAGCTGCAGCACAAATACGAGTCGTTCTTCTGCATCGTCGACTACCACGCGATCACGGTTCCGTACGAGCCTGCTGATCTGCGCGCCCGCACGGCTGACATGGCGTTGTCATTGCTTGCCGCCGGACTGGATCCGTCGAAGTGCACGCTGTTCGTGCAGTCGATGGTGCCGGAACATACCGAGCTGGCGTGGATATTCAACACTCTCACTCCGTTGGGCGAGCTCGAGCGTCAGACTCAGTTCAAGGAAAAGGCGAGCCGCGAAGAGAGTGTTCCCGCCGGGCTACTCAACTATCCGGTACTGCAGGCGGCTGACATCCTGCTTTACCGTGCCGAGCTGGTGCCCGTGGGAGAGGACCAGCTGCAGCATCTGGAGCTGTCGCGCGATATCGCGCGCAAGTGGAATGCGCGGTTTGGTGCGGGATTCTTTCAGGAGCCGGAGGCGCTTCTCACTCCCACCCGCCGCATCATGGGGCTCGATGGCCAGGCGAAGATGTCCAAGTCCCTCGGGAACACAGTCGATCTGCTCGAGGAGCCGGCGTCGATCTGGGAAAAACTGAGGCCCGCGGTGACCGATCCGGCGCGCGTGCGGCGCACCGATCCCGGGACCCCGGAAGTCTGCAACATCTATCATTTGCACAAGGCGTTCAGTCCGGCAGCGACTGTCGAGCACGTCGCGGTGCAATGCCGGACAGCGGGTTGGGGCTGCATCGATTGCAAGAAGGTTCTGCACGAATCGATGGAGAAGGAGCTCGCTCCAATTCGCGCGCGCGCGAAAGAGATCGCCGCAAATCCGAAGAAGATGAAGGACGATCTCGCCGCCGGGGCCGCGCACGCTCGAACGGAAGCTCAGAAGACGATGCGCGAAGTGAAGAATAAAATGGGCCTCACCTAGGCCGCCCGGGATGGCTCAAGCCGACCTCGTTCAGCGCGCGAAAAGTCTGCTCGACGAGCTGGCCCAAGCCCCAAGATTTTCCGGAAGCTCTGAGGAATCCAGAGCGAGAGCCCTCTGCCGGGCCGAGCTCGAGCGTGCTGGCTTCGATTGCCGGGAGCTGCCATTCGAGTATTCTCAGTGGCCCGGACGCTGGGGACCGCCCATCGCCGCGGCATTTCAGGCCGCTACGATTCTGGCGGTCGCTCACATGGCGGTGCATCGCGGTCCGCTCGCGGCACTAGTGGTCGGAGCGGCGTTGTGGATCGCGCTAATGCTTGCTTCCGGTGACGCGAAACGGCGCTGGACCGGGCAGTTCCCCCTGCAACGCGAGCGATCCGCAAATCTGGAAGCGACGCGCGGAAATCCCGGGGTTTGGCTCGTTGCGCATGCCGACTCAAAGTCCCAGACCGTGCCGATGCTGATTCGAATAGCGAGCACAGTTGCACTGGCCGTGATCACCGCCGCGTCGTTTATCGTCCTCCTGCTCTCGCTCGTTGGCTTGAGCTTCGCTGAGTGGGTGTGGCAAGCACTCGCGATCTGGGCAGTCGTCGGAGCGCTTCCTTCGATGCTCTGTTTCGTCCGAAACGAGTCCAATGGCGCGGTCGACAACGCGAGCGGAGTGGTGGCGATCCTCCTCGCGGCCCAGTCGGCCTCAGCGCCGCGTGATCTCGGGGTTCTCATAACCAGCGGCGAAGAGCTCGGCCTCGCGGGTGCTCGCGCCTGGGCGGGTGCCCGCGCGCGGGCAGATTCCTCAGAGCCGGGGTTCAAGGTGCTGAACTGCGACACCGTGGACGACGCCGGCGATTGGCGGTGCATGTACACCGGACACCGGCCCAAGCGAATCACGGCCGCGGCTGAAACAATCGCCGACCGGCAGGGCGTACGGCTGCGTATGGGGCGGGTAATCCCGGGGATCCTGGCCGACAGCATGGCGTTCGCCGACTTGGGTATCGAAGCGGTGACGCTGAGCCGAGGAACCCTGTCCACTCTCGCGCGCATCCATACCCGGCGCGATAATTCCAATGTGTTTACGGGAAGCGGCGCCGCGGAAGCGGGCGCCCTCCTTTCTGCTCTAGCCAAGGAACTGGGCTGATGCATTTGCTGATTCTCGGTGCCGTTATCATTCTGTCGCTAATCCTGATAGTCCTGGGCCTTCCGGGCCTCTGGATAATGGTGGCAACGGCTGTCACGTATAATTTGATCGTCCCGGGTGAGCCGATCGGTTGGGTCACCCTGATTGCCGTCGCGGTGCTAGCGTTCGTCGCCGAGCTGCTCGAGTTCTCCCTTACCGGCCGCTATGCCCGGAAGTACGGCGGCTCGCGCCGCGCGGGTTGGGGTGCGATTCTTGGGGGCATCGTCGGAGCAATGGTCGGGATTCCCGTGCCGATCATTGGATCGGTGATTGGCGCGTTCATCGGCTCTTTCCTTGGAGCGCTCATTGCGGAATTTACGGGTGGATCGTCAGCAGGAGATGCGACCCGCGTAGCCAAGGGAGCGTTGATCGGGCGGGTGGTATCAACGGTTCTCAAGATCGGAATTGGCCTCACGATTGGCGTTTGGATATTCATTTCAGCCGCGAAGTAACTTTTCAACCGCGGAATAACTTTCCCCTGCCGACGAAAAAATGACCGCAGCCGAAAGCGTCAGCGCCTCGACGGACCCTGCCACCGGGGACGGGAAATACGTGTACTGCATCATCCGGAATGACCGCTCGCGCGAGTTCGGTGAGATTGGGATCGGGAGCGGCGCGCGCGTCTACACGGTAAACCACAAGGACCTGGCGGCCGTGGTGAGCGACACGCCTATCGTCATCTATGATCCGACGCGCGAAAATGTTCTGGCGCACGAGTTCGTGAACGAGACCGTGATGCGGGAGTTCACGCTCATTCCGATGTCCTTCGGCACGATATTCCGCTCCGAGAACGACGTGCAGTCCCTGCTCAATTCCACTTATCAGGCGTTCACCGACGTTCTCGAGAAGATGAAGGACAAGATCGAGTTCGGGCTCAAGATCCTGTGGGACCGGGACAAGGTGGTCGCGTCGCTGGAGCGCGACAACGACGAGATTCGGCGGCTGAAGGACGAGATCACGCGCAACGCGGCCTCCTCGACCTACTTCGCGCGCATGCAGCTGGGTCGTCTGGTCGAGGCCGCAATGGAGGAAGCGAGCAATCGCTACGTGAACGACATCCACGAGCGGCTGAAAGATGTCTCCGTCGCCAGCCGCAGCAACAAGGTCATCGGCGACCGAATGATTCTGAATGCCGCCTTTCTCGTCGAGCGCAAGGACGAGAGGTCGTTCGACGAAAAGGTGAAGGCCATCAGCCTGCAGTACGAAGACCTTCTCACCTTCAAGTACACCGGACCGTGGCCTCCGTACAACTTTGTGAACATCAAGCTGAAGCTGGAGAAGGCGACTTGAGGCGGGCCTGACCTATGGGACTTCTGACCAACATTCTGCTCGCGCCCTTCCTCAGCCCAGTGTGGGGGACGAGGTGGACACTTGAACAAGTCGATCGCGTCGTCCGCGACGAGCTGACCGACGACACGCCGATCAAGGAAGACCTGATGGCGCTCCAGATGCAGCTTGAAATGGGCGAGATCGACGACGACGAATATGTCCGCCGCGAAGCCGAGATCATGAAACGGCTACGCGAAGTCCGTGAATGGCGTGAGAAGTTCGGGATGTCCACCAGCGGTGGCCCGGTTCGTATCGCCGAAAGCGGCGAGCCAGAGTAGTCATCGCCGCCGCGGCCGTATGATCGAGCGTTTGTGCTACGTGTACGGCGTCGTCGGGTCGTCGGTTGAAACGGCGACCGCTCCGGCGGGCATAGATGGCGGCCCGGTCAGCCTTATTGCGAGCGGAGACGTCTCCGCGCTCGCCACTTCGGTCAGCGCCGAGGACTACGCCCCCGAAAGGGTCGAGGCACTGACGGCGGATGTGGACTGGGTGAGCGCTCGCGCCATGGCGCACGACAAGGTTCTCACGTGGGCGTCGGACAACGGCGCGGTGATTCCATTTCCGATGTGGACGCTCTTCCGCGATGCCAAAGCAGTCAAGACGGCTTTGTCAAAGCGGATGGCCGAGCTGCAGACGACGTTCACGCGGATAGCGGACGGCAGGGAATTCATCGTCCGGGCCTATGTGCAGCCCGCCGTTCTCAAGGACTGGCTTGGGGAGCACAGCGCGGAGCAGGTGGCGCTCCACGCGGAAGCGGCGAAGGCGACACCCGGCCAGAAATATCTTCTCGAGAGAAAGATGGAAAGCCTTCGCCGCGACGCCGGTCGGGATGTGACGGCGAGAGTGGCCGAAGAGATCCACGACGCGCTCCGCGCGGTTTCGATGGAGTCGGTCCGCGAGCCGCCGGTCAACTCCGGCGCTCCGCGTGAGCAGGGACGCGCGGTTCTCAACGCATCATTTCTGGTCTCGCCACCGCGGGTCGTCGAGTTTCAGCGGGCGCTGACGGCGATGGTCAACAAGTACGAGCCGTCGGGCTTCAAGTTCGACTTCACCGGGCCGTGGCCGCCCTATCACTTCGTGGGCGAGAGGTCGTCGTCGTGAGCCTCGACGAGATTTTCGGCGAGCCGCGCATCGAGCTCTCTGAAGTACTCAACCACATTCTCGACAAGGGCGTTGTCCTCAAGGGTGAAGTGATGCTCGCGGTTGCCGACATCGATCTGATCCAGCTGGACCTTGGGCTGCTGCTCACCGCGGTCGAATCGGCGATCAGACAGCCGCGTGTTGCCGGCGCCAGAACGTTGGGGCTCGCCGCGCCGCGTCCGGCGCCCAGGCCGCCAGCCTCATCCGGCTCGACGATGGAAAGCCAGGTCGTCGACTCACTCGACGCCCCGAGACAAGCGCCGGTGATCCCTCTGGAAACCGTTGCCGAGAGCTTGCCTCAGCGTCTAAATACAGACCCCGAGAAAGTCGAAAACGGGCTCGCGAAGCTCGTCTTGACGTTGATTGAGGTTTTGCGTAAGGTCTTAGAGCACCAGGCAGTTCGGCGAATGGAGGGAGGACACCTGAGCGACGCGGAGATCGAGAAGCTCGGAATCGCGTTGCTCCGCCTCAACGACCGGATGCAGGACATGAAGGGGATCTTCGGATTGACCGATGACGATCTCCAGATAGACCTGGGCCCCCTTGGCAAGCTACAGTAACCGGCGCACGAGCCGAACGGAGAAGACTGCTTGGCAGACTTAGTATCCCCGTCGCGCACCTACGGGCTCGTCGACATCCTCGATCGTGTGCTCGACAAAGGCCTCGTTGTGGTCGGCGACATCAAGATCAATCTCGCCAACGTAGAGCTTCTCACGATTCAGATCCGTCTACTCATCTGCTCCATCGACAAGGCAGAGCAGATCGGAATAGACTGGTGGCGGACAGACCCGCGGCTGAGCTCGCAGGCCAAGACCGCCGCCATCCCACAGTCCACACACGCCGCCTCGGCAGAAAGACAACAGGAGTCACGACATGGCAGTTGAGCGTTCCCCGAGCGGTAGCTCACTTATCGATGTTCTTGATCGTGTTCTCGACAAGGGTATCGTCATCGACGCGTGGGTGCGCGTCTCCCTCGTCGGCATCGACCTCGTGACGATCGAGGCGCGCATTGTCGTCGCATCCATCGAGACCTATCTCAAGTACTCCGAAGCCGTGGGACTCGCACGGCCGGGATCCCGTCCGCGCGAGCTGAGCGCCGGCGGAGCGGACGAGCTCGATCGGATGCGGATAGAAAATGCAGATCTGAAGCGGCGACTTGAGCGACTCCAGGCGTGAGAGCGCCGCGGTAGCCGTCAGCCCGCAACTCAGCGGAGAGCGCCTGGCGGAGCTCCTCTCCGCTATCTCCGAAGCGCCCGATTTCAAAGCTGCCGCGACCTTCATGCTCGCACAGTTCGCCGACATTGTTGGCGCGCGCAGGGCGTTGGCGGTGACGCTGGACAGCCCGCCCCGGCGTTTTATCAGCACTGCCAGCATCGGATTCGAGGGGCACACGCCTCCCGCGGTCTCCTTTCCAACCGACGATCTCTCGAATCCTCTCGCGCTTTCGGCGCTGTCGCTTCAGCCCGTGAGCTGCGATGGTGTGGCCCCTCTACCCGGAATCCCATTCGGCGAGTGGACGGCGATTCCGTATCCCCAGCCGCAGTTCCGGGGGGCGCCCCCTCTCCTCTCCGAAGCCGAGCTCGATCTCGTCGAGCTGCGCGGCTGCCAGGTGAGGCGACGAGCGGCCGTTGATCGTCGGAAGAGGTTCGGTCACGCGCCCGGCGGTGTTGCCCTTCTCGAGGCTTCAGTCGATGATGAGACTCTGGCCACGCTCCTGAACGCAGCAGCTCTCGCGGGACCGGTTCTGGCGCGCATGGCCGCCGTCGAGGAATTCCGGCTGTCGACCGGCCGGCTCGACCAGCAGCGCGAGATGCTGACCACGATCATGAACTCGCTTCCCGATCCGATCGTGATCATCAACGCGGACCGCGACATGGTTGCCCAGAACCAGCGCGCCGAACACCTGCTGTCGACGACCGACAAGGACTCCGAGGGCAGGCGCCGCGCCGTTGAAATCAACAATCTGCTGTTCACCGCGCACCTCTCGAAAGCCGCCATGGGGTCGAAGGAGACGGCCGGCTCGCGTGAGCTGAATCTCGTCGATCCCGATGAGGGGACCGACCTCCTGTTCGAAGTCTTGACGCACGCGCTCGGCGCTGGCGACGGAGGTCACGTCGGATCGACCGTCTCGATCCTGCGCGACGTGACGGATCTCCGCCGCGCGGCCAACGAGCTCGAGCGTCAGGTGCAGCGCGTGCGGCTCGCCGAGATCGATGCCAAGCGCGAGCGCGACCGCCTCAACCTCATTCTGGAGAACGTCGCGGACCCGATTCTCGTCACCGACGACCGCTCGAACATCATTCTCATGAACAAGGAGGCCGAGCAGCTGTTCGAGTCCGATGACAGCGCGAGCTGGGAACGGGCAGTCACGGTCCAGGCAAACGACACCAAGTTCACGACCTTCATCTCGGATTTCACGATCAGCCCGGCGCTGGCGCGTCGCGAGCAGATGAAGCTCCATATTCCGGATTCGGGCGTCGAGCTGCCGGTAGAAGTGGTCTCCGGAAAAATCCTCAATCGCCGCGGCGAGCCGCTGGCGATCGTGTCGGTGCTGCACGACCTCACCGAGCAGGCGGAGAACGAGCGGCTCTACGAAGAGCTCAAGACGTTCTCGAGCCAGCTCGAGGAGCGCATTCAGGCGGCGACGGCGGACTTGGCCGAGCAGAACACGCGGCTCCAGTGGCAGTCGCGCGAGCTGGAGAAAGCGAACCGGCTCAAGTCGGAATTCCTGGCCAGCATGTCGCACGAGCTGAGGACGCCAATCAACGCGCTCATCGGCTACGCGTCGCTAATGCTCGACCGGATCTACGGTGACCTCACGCCGCGGCAGGAAGAAGGACTCAATCGCATTCAGGGCGCGGCGCAGCACCTGCTGGCGCTGATCAACGACATTCTCGATCTGGCGAAGATCGAAGCGGGCCGGATGCCGCTGCATCTCGACGATGTGACGCTCAGCGATGTCATGACCGAGATCTCGCAGCAGATCGAGCCCATGGTGAAGAAGAAGCACCTCACCTTGAGCGTCGAGCTGCCGCCGAGCCAGATCAAGCTCCACACCGACAGAACCAAGGTCAAACAGATTCTGCTCAACCTGCTCTCGAACGCCGTGAAGTTCACTCACCACGGTGGCATCTGGGTGACCGTGTCGAAGGACGAAGAGGATCTGCGATTCGACGTCCGCGACACGGGTATCGGAATCCGCGCGGCCGATCTCGAGTCGATTTGGGAGGACTTCAGGCAGGTTGACCAATCCCGCACGCGCGAGTTCGGCGGCACCGGCCTTGGCCTCAGCATCACCCGGACACTCGTCGTCGCGCTGGGCGGAC
>DHJM01000018.1:22988-26696 GCA_002404335.1 Gemmatimonadales bacterium UBA4720 | reverse complement strand
TGCCGCCGCCCTCAGGTGGATCTCTGTGTCCCCGACCCAACTCTGAATGACCGAGCTCTCGGTGCCAAAATCATCGGAGCTCTTCGTCGCGAGGGGATCAGCGATCCACCGCGTTCCGTTGATGATGAACGCGTACTCGTGACGGCCGGCCGGAAGGGCGACTGAGACTGCCCACACACCGGGGGCGCCCGAAGGCTTGAGCTGAGTGGCGCCCTTTGTCCATTCGTTGAAATCGCCGACGAGCTCGACGCTCTGGGCGTTCGAGTCGACAAAGACGAAACGAATCAGATTGACAGTGTCGCTGGCAGCCGGTTTACCCCCTACTGCCAATGCCGCGCGCGGTTCATCGGACCGGCCCCTTACACGGGATCCGACCGCTACCGTGGACAGCGCCACAAACATCGAGACTCCTGCCGCCAGCGCAATGGCTCCGAGCGGCGAGAACCGCACGACCCTCTGCGTTCTCCACCACGAGGCTTCGCCCTGCGTTGCGGGATGGACTGACCGCGGCTCCATTCTCACCTTGTCTATGAGCCGCCCGTCGAACGAAGGATCCAGGCGCTCGGGCGAGCGGAGATGATCAGCCACACGCTCAATGAACGCGGCCGTTTGGTCCGGATTTTCGTCACGATAGTCAGCCATTGTACACACCCTCGAGTAGGTCGCGAAGCAGATCGCACGCTCGTTTTACTCTCATTTTCAACGCCGAGACACCGACTCCAGTGATCTCGGACATCTCTTCGTAGCTCATTTCTTCGACGTACTTCAACAAAAAAGCTTCCCGATGTTCAACCGGCAGTCGCGAGAGAGCGTGTTCGATGTGCTCGCTCATTGTTCCAGCGGAATCCTCGATCGTTTCTGCTACGGCCCGGTCTATCACCTCAGGATCGGCCACGAATCGCAGATCGCGCCGCCGTTGGCGAGCAGCAAACGTTCTGCATTCGTTTATGACGATCTGATACAGCCAGCCTCCAAATCGCTCCCTGTCACGGCAGTTCTTCAGGCCGCGGTACGCGCGCATGAAGGCCGACTGCAGCACGTCATCCGCATCACTCCGCGACCCCAGCATTCGAACGGCAAACCGTGTGCACGTGTCCCGGTACCGCTGGAACAGCACACCGAACGCCTCGACGTCGCCACCCAGTATTTCCGCTATCAACTGGGGGTCGGACCGGTCTCTCATAGATGAATGACTACCCAATGCCACCCCGGAGTCACAATCCCTGCGTTCGATAATCGGGTCAAACCGCTCGAGGTGCGCATATGCGAAAAGGGCCCGGGAATTACCCCGGGCCCTTCCTTTCTGCGAAGCTACGACTTGCGCCGCAGCTCTAGAGGTTCATTACACGCAGGTGATCACGCCGTTGGTCATGTCGCAAACCTTGGCAGACTGTGAGTGCGTGGCAGTTCCGCTCCACGAAGGCGGCGGGCCGGCGACGTTCACGATGACGACCGTGACGTTCTGCGACGGGCTGAAACCCTGGAGAGGAGCAATGCTGGTGGCGGTTCCACCGAAGTACGCGCCGCCGTTGTCGGCGGCGTACTGCTCTTCGTATGTCGCCATGTTGCGAAGGTCAGACTTCATCGCGGCGACGTACGCCTTGTCCTTCGTATTGGCAAACTTGGGAATCGCGATCGCGGCAAGGATGCCGATGATGACGACCACGATCAAAAGCTCGATAAGGGTAAACCCCTTTTTGTTGCGTGACATCGGGAATTCTCCTGCGGCGGTTGGATGATGCAAGCGGCTCCTTCGCCCTTGCAGTATGAAGGACTCCACGGGGTTGGTTGTGCAACCGTTTAGCGCCTTTTGTTTCCCTGTAAGTGCCTGTATTTCATGACTTTATCGTTAACCCAACGTGACCATGTCGTCACGAAGCTTATGGGGATGTCAGCGTCAGAACGATCGCCATGCTGTAGATACCGGGGGTATCCAGCGTCCAATCGTAGAGCGTCTGGAAATAGAGCGTCGTGGCGTTGCTCGCGGTCGCGGCTCCCGTGACCAGGTTCACGTCGGTGGTCGTCAGCGCCACGAAGGAACCGTTCGAGGCAGTGCTCCACTGGAGATCGGCGGCCGGCTTATTGGCCCGCGCTGGAGCTCCCGGCGAAGTGTTCGTCGCGGTCCACGTAGCGGCGGCGGCGTGCACCTGGAGAGTCCACGAGGCGTTGGCGCTCACCGTGAAAGTGGGCCCGGTGGTGGCGTTGAATCCCGCGTCGAAATCTGCCGGAGTCGGCGCTGTCAACGGAGTCGAGACAGCGGTCATCTGGAGCCGGACGACGCGTCCGGCTGTCATGGTTACACTTCCCGGTTGACCGCAATTCGCCGGCGCGCCGCTCGCCATGCACTGCGCGGACGCCGAGGACGCCACCATTGGCAATCCCATAACCACCGCGATTACCGCGGCGCCAAAGGTCGAGCGTCTCATCTTGTCTCCCGTTCAACTCTGAAGGTCCCGGAAGCCATGGTCCCGCCAGATGACGAGACCCAGGTTCCGGTGATTGTGTCAGCGACGATCTGGCCTACGTGACGACGTGGAGTCGTTTCCACCAGCAGGTCCGCATCGAAGTCTATCAAATCCGTGCCACTTTCCGAACCGCTCACTGAACCGTCCAACAGTCTCTGCTGTTGCTGTGAGTTCACGCCAACGAGGTCAAGCCGTCCCTGAAAGCTTGTGCCCGACTCACGCGTGATGTTCAGCGTTCCGCTGAGCGTCTCAGGCACCGGAACCGTCTGGATCCCGGTGTAGTTCCAGGAGCCATTGAGCTGAATCAGGGACGGCTGCGGCTCCGTCGATTTGAGACAAGCCGGCAGCAGCAGAACGAAAGCGAGCGCGAGCGTCCGAACGCGCGGTGTCCGTGAGCCGTTCATGAATGACTCGGGCTTACGGTGGCGTCGGGCGTCTTGCCGCTTGGGGGCGCATCATTCTTCTGCGCGCCGCCGCGCGTGCCGGATCCGTTCCACATGCGTATCGGACGCGGGTCGAGCGTGACTGTGATCGACTTCGAATCCTTGCCCGTCACGATCAAGAGCGGAAGCGGGCCGCGAGGTACGAGCGGCTCACTCAGCTCCGACAGATCGAAGTCGAGCTTGTACGTACCCACTGGCAGTGACTGGAAAGTTGCCGTCGTCGGCCCCGTCATGATCGCCGCCCACTCACCACCAGCGCTGTCGCGCGCGATCACGTGGGCCTTGCTCAGATCCACCTGAACCGCGGAAATCCCGGAGCGAGGCGCGACCACGAGCTCCACTTCGGCCGACGTGGAGAGCGAAACGCTGAGATCACCGCGACTCGCGCCGCTGGCCGACCACCCGTCGGGAAGTGACGCTTCGTCGATCGTGATGGGCAGCTTCGAATCTCCGCCCACGCGATACTTGCCGGCGGCGTCCGCTACCGCGGTTTCACCGCCCCGCCTGACGATCGCGCCAGGCACGCCCGGCTCGCTGGGATCGCGATGCTGATTCCCGTTCTGGTCTTCGTAGACATATCCCGACGTTCCCGGAGTCCGCAGCATCGGCACCGTCAGGGTGTGCTCGAAGCGCACGCCGAGGATCCACGGCACCCGGCCGGTCACGGAACGGAAGATCGAGTTGCGCTCGGCGTCGACCTTAACAGCGAATCCATTTACGATCGGAATCGCGATTCCCGCCCGCATGATCGCGGAATTGTCGCCGCCGAAACTGTTCACGCGCTGAAGGTCTCCCTCACC
>DHJM01000018.1:0-22933 GCA_002404335.1 Gemmatimonadales bacterium UBA4720 | reverse complement strand
TGCTCTGCTGGTTGACGAAGCCGCCTCTGTCACGCGTCTGTTCGATTCGCGTCTGCACCTCGACGATGCCGCCGACACTCGACCAACCCGCGCTTGTCGTCCAGTAGTTCCGGGGCGAGCGATCCGTCACTGCGCTTTGGCCGGACTGCGATACTGTGCGCGTGGTGTTGCCGATATAGGCGGAGCTGTTCAGGTAATACTGGCGGACGTAGGTGCTGAAGCTGATGCCGAGCTGGTCCTCACGGCTCCCGAATCCGCCGCCGGTATTGGACGGGGTGGGGCGCGACGTCGCGTCGAAGAGATACGAGCGCGCCTCGATTGCGACGGTCGTAGCGGCGCGGATCGCGTACTGCGGCCGCAGCGAGAACCCGTTCGACTTCAAGCCGCTGAACACCGACGTTGCGTCAGTGGTGCGCCACGCGCTCGCGCTCACGCTCGTCCGCGATGACAGTCGCTCGGAGACGTTCGCCACCAGCTCGTTCGCCGCGCGGGCAAATGCGTCGCTGCCGCCCGGAGCGTGCGTTACGCGAAACTCCTCGTTGCTCGCAGGCCCGGTTCTCACCAGACCGGTCGCCCATCCCAAACCGCTTCCGTCCTGGAAACGCCGCTCCGCAATCTCAGCTTTGAAAGTGCTCCCGAAGATCGAGGGCACCGCGGCGCCGACGCCCACCGCATCCAGGCGTCGTGGCGACGTTCCCGCATCGGCGAGATGAGAGAACGAAGTGCTCAGCTGCGCGTCGCCGAACAGTCGCTCGGCGCGCAGCCCAATCATCGGCTTCCGTTCAGTCGATCCGATGGCGGGCAGCGAAAGCGCGCCCATACCAAGAAGACCCCAGTCTGCATGCTGAAGATTCAGGCGGCCACCCTGGCCATACGGGTAGAGTCCGGTAAGGTCGGAGAAGGAGGTGCCGGTATTGCCGAGACTGAGCTGACCCGACGGGGACGAGAGCGTGACCGACGTCGCGGACTGGTACGCGCCAAGGCGGGCGAACGCGTTGCTGGCGGCGCCGCCAAGCGCGGAGCCCTGAGACATTCTGGCGTCGATCCGGACGGAATCGTACAGCGCGCCGGTCGCGGCCACTGTGAAGATTCTGTTCGCGTGCCCGTTTTCATCCATCGCGTGCGCGATGCCCGTCGTGATGAGGGGGCCCGCTTCTCGTCCGATCGAGCCCGAGTTGAAGACTTCAACCGTCATCATTTCGGACGCGAGTGTGTCCGGGCCCGAGCGCAGGTCAATTTTCACGAACGACGAACCCGTGCTCGATAGCGCCGGGATCTTGAGCCGTGCGCGTCGCTTCACGGTCTCACCTGGCTGGATCACGATGGCGGCCGGGTGAGCATCTCTCGACGCCCAGCCGCTCGGCAAAACGAGGTCCGCAAGTACGGTTTCGCTGGCGTTCCCGGAATTGACGATATCGAATGGGAGAACCACATCACTGCCCGCCTGCCCGTTGATCGGACCAGATTTGGGCCGAAGCAGGACAAGACGCACGAGGCTGATATCGATCTCGATCGGCACTATGAGCGTCGGTGACGCCGGAGACGAGAACCGCGCTTCGGCAGCGACGATGCGACCGGCCAGGCCACTAGCCGGGATTCCGATCGTCACTCCCACCTGGCGTCTGCTGGAGCTCGGTAGCGAGCGGGTCCGTGGCCCGAGCACGACGAAGTCCCCATGCGGGATCATCTCTAGTTCGAGCTTCATCACCCGCGCGAAAGCGTCGGGAATGGGAATGGAGACGACCTGAAAGCTGCGCGGTGCGCCGGAGACCACGACGGATGGGAGCGTGGTCTCGATGTCGTCGGCTGAATCATGCTTCGCTACGTTCCACGTCGCGAGCGAGACTGCGTTGGTCGTGCCGGGCTGGCTCGCGGTGTTCTGGCCCTGCGCGACTCCGAAAGGCGCGAGGCCCGAAA
Organism: Gemmatimonadales bacterium UBA4720; assembly: GCA_002404335.1. GTDB lineage: Bacteria > Gemmatimonadota > Gemmatimonadetes > Gemmatimonadales > Gemmatimonadaceae > UBA4720. Next base: position 21,016 of record DHJM01000018.1, on the reverse strand, counting down.
TAATCAGAGACAGCGCACTTAAGCCCGCGCGACGAAACGAGATCACGGCACCGTTTGCGAAAGCGTGATCTGGTAGCTCGCGGTGTACGTCGCCGGCGCATCCGTCGTCCAGTTGAGAATCATTCGGAAGAAAATCGTGTTGCTCCACGGATCGTTCAGGCCCTTGTTTACGACGATGCGCTGTTCCACCTGCGCGTCCGTGAGAGTGACGGAATTCCATGTTGCGAGATCCGAGCGGCGCCACTGCAGATCACCAATCACCTTTCCGCCGCCAAGAGACGCGGAGATCGAACGAACCGAAACCGTGGTCGTGCGCTGCGCGCCGTTCACCGAGTTGATCGTGAATGTCACGCCTGTCGCCGCGTCAACGAAACCGTTGATGTAATCCGCGGCCGTCGGAGCAGGAAAAGTTACAGTCGCGCTGGCGAGTGAAAGCGAAGTCTTCTGCGCCGCGAGCGGAGACGCGAACAGCACCAGCGCGAGCGAGATCGCCGCGCCAGTGATGACGTCATGGAGCTTCCGCCCGAGGATTGACATTTTTCCTACTTCGCCTGGTAATCAATTTGGCCCGCAACGAGCTCGGCACCGCCGAAATCGATTAGTGCGAGTACGACGTAGTCTCCGGGTGCGAGACCGGACGGAAGATCGACCATTACCTTGCGGGTCGCGCCCGGAAGCGTTGGGAATTCGAGGACGGGAACCTGCGCCGCCAGCGTGTTGTCCAGGCGCCGAAACTCCAGGCGCCCCTTGGAGAGCAGGTGCATCCCCCCGGTGTTGTGGAACAGCACCGAAATCTGACGCTTGGTTGCTTTCGGAACGCTCGCCGGAATCGTAGCAGCAGTGCTCGACGAGGTTGCCGGCGCTACGGCCACATCCTCGACGGCCATGCCCTCGACCGCACCATCGCGCGTGAGGCCAGCAGGCGCAACGTAGACTTTCACGCCGGTCCGGAAGATGTACTGCAGCGAGTTGCCCTTCGTTGACGCGCGCCTTGGCACTTCCTCGACGAAGAAGATGTCCCAGCACTCCTTCGCCACGGCCGCGCCCGGTTGAACGCCGAGTCGGACGATGCGAGAGGTGTGCGGCTCGACGCGGACCGAGAGAGGCGAGACGGTGAGCATGGGCCCGCACGAGGTGCCGCTCGAGCCCGCGGGAAGGAAACGGTTATCGCCGTTCTCGGCGCGGTCCCAGTCCGAGCGCGTGATCGACGCCTGGACGACTTCGTTGGACGTGTTCGACAGCGAGAAGCTGGCTGACACGCGGGTCGTTGCGGCGGTGACCATGGTCACCTCGAGCGGATCTACCAGCAGCTGCGCGGACGCGGGCTGCGAGACCATCACCCCTATTACAGCGCAAAGGGCGAGTACGGATCTCCGTACTCGCCCTCTGCGCTCAACGCCCGCCCTTTCGGGCGAGCGCGAGCGAGAATTAAGCATCAGTTACGGAGCCGTCAGAGTGAAAACGATCGGCAAGCTGTAGGCACCTGGGGCATTGCTTGCACTCGTGAAGTCAGACGTCCAGCTCGTTTGGAAGAAAGCCTGCGCTAGTGTACCGTTCGTCGAGCTCGCGCCCGAAATGAACGTCGCGTCGGCTGCCGTAATCGCTACGAAGGTTCCACCAACCGCGGTCGACCATGCAAGGTCGCTGATCGGCTTCACACCGGCATCGCTGCCGACGTAGGTCCAGTTCGCTGCGTTCTGCGATTTGATCTTCAGCGTCCAGCTTCTGTTCGCCTTGATCGTGAAGCTCGGACCATCGTTCGCGAGAACGTTGCCGGCAGCGACATCGTCAGCGGTAGGATTGGTCAGGGCGGTCACAGCCGTCCCCATTCCGAGCTTGACTAGCGCGCCAACGGTGACTGACGCGGTGTTGGTGGTGTTGCACGAGCCAGCGCTGCCGCTGCACTGTGCATTGGCCTGGCTTGCGCCGATGGCGGTTCCGAGCACCATCGCGGCCAACAGGGTACGGGTCGCTCTCATGTTCGATATCTCCAAGAAATTTGATGGTGCCAGTGACCCAGCCAGAGGGCTGAAACCGGTCCTTTCAAGGCTGTTGAATGACGCAATTAGCAGTTGATTGCTGTACCTATTAAGACGAAAACGGACCGTCTCTGTAACGGGGTTTTCACCCTTATTTCAGAGGCAAATCCGTTCTTTTTTTGCGCGCTATTTGCGCGATCCTTTTGTCTTCTGCAAACGACTTGAGGCCGTCTACAAGCCCGCAATCTACGGCCGTTGCTTAACTAATCAACTGAAATGATTTCTACATTCGGGCCAGGTTAAAAGTGCGCCGGGGTTTGTTCGGGTATAGCGGCTAAACCACGTGGAGCATTGCGATTGAGTGGCCGCCCCACCTCCCGATAAGCTGATAGGGAATCACCCCTCCTTGTCTTCGTACTGATCCTTCAGGCTGGCGACGACATTCGGATCCGCGAGCGTCGTCACGTCGCCAAGCGCGCGTCCTTCGGCGATGTCGCGCAACAGTCGCCGCATGATTTTCCCTGAGCGTGTTTTTGGAAGATCAGCGGAGAACAAAATGTCGTCCGGACGCGCCAACGCGCCGATTTTTTTTGCGACAAATTCCTTCAGCTCGTCGCGAAGCGCCGGGCTCTGTTTGCTCTTGTCCCGAAGAGTGACGAAAGCGGCGATTGCCTGGCCCTTGAGCTCGTGCGACTTGCCCACAACGGCTGCTTCTGCGACCGCCGGGTGCTCGACGAGGGCGGACTCCACCTCCATCGTGCCGATACGATGTCCCGCGACGTTCAGCACGTCGTCCACTCTGCCAAGTATCCAGAAATATCCATCGCTGTCGCGCTTCGCGCCGTCTCCCGGGAAATACAGATCCGGACGCCCCGGCCACTTCGAGAAGTAGGTCTCGACGTAGCGGGCGTCGTCGCCCCAGATGGTGCGCAGCATCGACGGAAACGGCTTGGTGAGCGCGAGCAGTCCTCCGCCGACATCGATGCGTTTACCGAGGGAGTCGAGAAGATCCGCGCTGTAACCAGGCAGCGCCTTCGTCGCGCTTCCTGGCTTCGTGGATGTGATTCCGGGCAGCGGCGAGATCACGATCGCCCCCGTCTCCGTCTGCCACCATGTATCCACTATCGGACAGCGATTGCCGCCGATGTGCTCGCGGTACCACATCCACGCTTCCGGATTGATCGGCTCACCGACGGAGCCGAGGAGGCGAAGGCGCGACAGATCGTGCTTGGCGGGATATTCGTCGCCCCACTTCATGAAGGCGCGAATCGCCGTCGGCGCCGTGTAGAGGATCGTGACGCCGTGCCGCTCGCAGATGTCCCAGAACCGATCTTTCTCGGGCCAGTCCGGCGCACCTTCGTACATCATGCACGTCGCGCCGTTGGCGAGCGGGCCGTACACGAGATACGAGTGCCCGGTTACCCAGCCGATGTCGGCCGTGCACCAGAAAACATCCTCGTCCTTGAGATCGAAGACCATTCTGGTCGTGGCTGCGACTCCGGTGAGATAGCCGCCGGTCGTGTGCACGATGCCCTTCGGCTTGCCGGTGGTCCCCGATGTGTAGAGGATGAACAAGACATCTTCCGCGTCCATCGTTTCCGGCTCGCAGCTGAGCGGCGCGTCCTGCATCAGACGGTGCCACCAGTGGTCCCGACCTTCCCGCATTTCCGCGAACGCTTCGTCTCCCGAGCTGCCGGGCCGACGCTGCACCACCACCACATGCTCAATGGATGGCGTCGTCTCCAGTGCCTTGTCGGAATTGCGCTTCAGGGGAATTACCTGGCCGCGGCGATAGCCGGCGTCCGCGGTGATGAGCACCTTTACCTTGGAGTCGTTGATTCGGTCGCTCAGCGACTCGGGGGAAAACCCGCCGAATACCACCGAGTGGATCGCGCCGATGCGCGCGCACGCAAGCATGGAGATCGCGGCCTCGGGTATGAGTGGCAGGTATATCGCCACGCGGTCCCCTTTGCGCACCCCCAGCTTCTTGAGGACGTTGGCGAATTTCGAGACTTCGCGGTAAAGATCCCAGTACGTGAGCGTCCGCCTGTCACCCGGCTCTCCTTCCCAGATGAGCGCCGCTTTGTTTCTCCGTGGCCCGCGTACGTGGCGGTCGATGCAGTTGGCGGAGATGTTGAGCTTTCCTCCGGTGAACCATTTCGCGTGGGGAGGCTTCCACTCGAGAACCGTCTTCCACGGCTTGATCCACTCCAGCTTTCGCGCCTGCTCGGCCCAGAACTTCTCGGGGTCACGTTCGGCTTCGTCGTAGATGTCGGGCGACGGGACGTTGGCCGCGAGCCTGAACTCCGGGGGAGGCTCGAACTTCCGGGTTTCCGTTAGAAGGACGTCGATGTCAGTCATTGGCGCGAAGTGGTTGTTAGCCGCCGAGTTGGCGGAGTCGCAAGGATATAGCGTTTTGCGCCGCTCTCGCCAGAGTGGCAAGTTCTAGGCGAATGCCCTCAGCAATCTCTACTGGCGCGTCTGCCCCCCCGATAGTCGAGGTGGCGGAGCTCGCCCGCGAATTCGGATCCAGACGAGCGGTCGCCGGAGTGACGTTTTCACTCGCGCCGGGCGAGTGTCTGGCGCTCTTCGGACCAAACGGAGCGGGGAAGACGACGCTTCTTCGCGTGCTCGCGGGACTGCTCAAGCCGACGTCCGGGAGCGCGCGCGTCGCGGGCATTCCGCTCCCCGGCGGACCGTTGGCCCGGTCCCGGATCGGACTCATCTCGCACCACACCATGCTCTACGAAGCCCTTTCGCCACGCGAGAACGTCTCATTTACCGCCCAACTATATGGTATCCGCGATTCCCGCGCTCGCGTCGAGGACTCGCTGCGACGCATGTCGATGCTGGAGCGGGCGGATGCTCCGATCCGCTCACTGAGCCGCGGCATGCAGCAACGGGTGTCGATCGCGCGTGCGATGGTGCATTCGCCGCAGCTCGTGCTGGCCGACGAGCCGTACAGCGGCCTCGACGAAAGCGGCGCCCGCGCTCTCACGGCGCTTCTCGGTGAGCTGCGCTCGTCCGGGGCCGCGATCATCGTTGTGACCCACAATCTCGCCGAAGGACTCTCGCTCGCGACGCACGCGGCCGTGATGCAGCGCGGGAAGTTCCTGCGCTACGATTCCGCTGACCGCATCGACGCCGGCTCCTATGCAGCCACGTACCGCGAGGCGCTGGCGGTCAATGGCTGACATTCTCTCCGCGGCGTGGCTCATCGCCCGCAAGGACCTCTCGATCGAATTCCGAACGCGCACCGCGTTCTTCTCGGCCGTGGTATTCGCGCTGCTCGGGCTCGTCATTTTTTACTACGCGTGGGATCCAACGGCAGTGACCGCTACGGATCTCGCGCCCGGCGTGCTGTGGGTCATCTTCACTTTTTCCGGACTGCTCGGGCTGCATCGCTCGTTCGGGGTCGAGGCGGCGGATCACGCCATCGACGGGTTGCTGGCGTCGCCGACGAGCAGGGAGGCGATTTTCCTGGGAAAAGCGATTGCGAATCTCATTTTCGTGGGCGCTGTGCAGGCGATCGCGATCCCAGCGCTGGCGCTTTTCTACAATCTGCGGTTGGGCGACGTGGCCGGCCCGCTGATCGCGATCGCCATTCTCGCCGCCATTGGCCTGGTCGCCGTCGGAACACTGTTCAGCGCGATGGCCGTCAACACACGGCTCGCGGAGCTGCTGCTGCCGATGCTCGCGCTTCCATTCTTCGTGCCGATCGTGATCGCCGCGGCGCAGGCGACGGCGAAGCTATTGAGCGGACGTCCTGTCATCGAGGTGGGGGCGTGGCTCAAGCTGCTTTTGGCATTCGACATTGTGTTCGTGGCGGCGTGCACTCTGGCGTACCCGTTTACGGTTGAAGACTAGGACAACTGCAACTGAACGGGGTGGGAGGCGTCAGAGGCATAGGTGCCAGTTGTCAGGTCACGACGCCCGGACTTCACTAGGTGGCATTCCTAGCACAGGCAGTTGCTTGCACCCCGAAGCGTGCTGGTGAAGTCCGAGCGTAGTGACCCGGAACCTGACACCTATGCCTCTGACGCCTCCTACCCCGTTCAGTTGCAGTTTCAAGGAAAGTTGCCAGCAGGCACAGGCCTGCAGCGTCGCTTAAATTGATGGATCGGTGACACGACGTCGCCGACTCTATCCCGCGAATGCCCCTCACATCGACATGAAGATCTCCTGGCTTCCCACCCTCGCCGGCGCGGCGGTGATCGGCACAGTCATTCGGGCGGTGTTCTTCACCCCGCTCGAGGCAAGGCAGGGAGCGGCGCAAAAGATTTTCTACATTCACGTTCCGGCGGCGTGGGTCGCGTTTCTCGCATTCTTCCTGGTGGCGATCGCTAGCGGCGTCTATCTCTGGCTCCGCGACCCGCGCCTCGACCGGTTCGCCGAGAGCTCCGCAGAAGTCGGTGTAGTTTTCACCACCGTGGTGCTGGTCACCGGGCCGCTCTGGGCGAAACCGATCTGGGGGACTTTCTGGGCGTGGTGGGACGTGCGCCTCGTCTCGACGCTCTTTCTGTGGTTCATCTACGTCTCATATATCGTTCTGCGCGGCGCAATCGAATCGCCGGAGCTTCGCGCCCGCTATTCGGCGGTCCTCGGCATCCTTGGAGCGCTCCTCATTCCGTTCATCCACCTGAGCGTTTACCTCTTCGCCACGATGCACCCAATGCCGATCGTCGGAAAGCCGAGCGCGCCGTCGCTTCCGATTGAAATGCTGATAACGCTGATGCTTTCGCTGGTGTCGTTCACGCTCCTCTATTTCGCATTCGTGCGCGCGCGCTATAACTATGCTGTGGAGCGGGATGCGGCAGCCGCGAGGACTGAACACGATGCCTGAGACATCAGCGTACTTTCACGCCGCCTACACGATCGCGCTCGGTATATACGCGGCGTACGCGCTGAGCATCTATCTGAGGCGCAAGCGCGTGCGAGCGAAATAATGTCGGCCAACCTGTTCGCATCACCCCCGATTCCGACGGAGATCTCAGATCCCGTCAACGCGCGCATCCTCGCGGTGTCGGAGGATCGCATCTCCGGCTTCGTCGAAGAGCCGTTCGCCGCTATTGGGCTGGCGACCGACCTGTCCGAGGACTTGGTCATCGAGCGCTTGCGCGCAATGCTGTCCGCCGGCGTCGTCAGGCGCATCAGGCAGACGCTGATGGCGACGAACCTTGCGCCCGGCGCGCTCGTCGCGTGGCGCGTTGACGCGGACAATCTCGACCCCGCCTTCAACTACATGGTGAAGGAGGATCCATTTTCGGGGCACGTGGTGATTCGCTCGACCGATGCTGAGACTCCGGGCTCGATCTACAGGTTGTGGACGACGCTCAAAGTGCCGCAGGGATTCTCGATGCGGCGGCACTGCGAGTTCCTGGCGGGGAAGGTCGGTGCAGACGCGTTCCGAATCATGCCCGCCAAGCGCCTGTTCGCGCTTGGTGTCGGGCACGTGCGTCGTCGCGGCATGGAGCCGGGCTCAAGAAGCGATGAGCCTGGACGCGTACTCGACACCAACATCGTCGAGCTGTCCCCGCTGGAGTGGCGCGTGCTAACCGCGCTCAAGCGCGAATTCAAAGTCGAGGAGATCGCTCCCAATCCATGGCGCGGCCGGGCGGCAGAAGCGGGAGTGTCGCCCGACGACTTCATTCGCATCGCTCGCTCATTGAGCGCGCGCGAAGTGATCGGGAGATTTTCGACCTTCCTCGAGCACGTGAAGCCATCGGCGGGAGGGGAGCGTGTGACGAGGTACAACGCGCTTTTCCATTGGAGAGTGCCAGCCGGCAGAGAGATCGAGGCGGGCAAAGAAATCGGCCGCCATCACATTCTCACGCACGCATATTGGCGCGAAGGCGGACCCGAGTTCGCGAACGTGAACGTCATGGCGGTGGCGCACGGCACCGACAAGCAGCTGGTGCTGGAGCACAAGGCGGCGATCGACCGGCATCTCGAGGAAGCTGGTATTCCGATCTCGTACACGAACGTGTTCTGGGGCGGAAGAAGCGAGATCAAGCCATCGGAGATCTCTCCCGTTGAGTACGAGGCGTGGGCAAAGCGCGTAGGCTTGTGACCAAGGGCGAGAACGGAGAAGGGGTGACGGCAGGGAAAGTTTTTCTCGTGGGTGCCGGTCCCGGTGATCCTGGTCTCATCACCGTAAGAGGGAAGCAGCTCATCGACTCGGCTGATGCCGTTGTGTACGATGCGCTCGCCAATTCCGTGTTGCTCCCTCCGGGCGCGAAAACCACTGGAAGGCCTGAGCTGTACTACGTCGGCAAGCGTGGCGGGGCGAAGGACTCGGTAACCCAGGAGGAGATCAACGAGCTCCTCGTGAAGCTCGCGCGCGAAGGAAAGCGCGTCGTGCGCCTCAAGGGCGGAGATCCGTTCGTGTTCGGTCGTGGCAGCGAGGAAGCGCAAGCTATGAACGACGCCTCGGTTCCGTTCGAGGTGGTCCCGGGAATAACGGCTGGCATCGCCGCGCCTGCCTACGCCGGAATTCCGGTGACGCACCGCACTCTGGCGACATCGGTGACGTTCGTGACGGGAAGCGAAGATCCCACCAAGCCGAGCACTCAGACCAACTGGACAGCTCTCGCGAAAGCGGGCGGCACGCTCGTTTTGTACATGGGAGTGAAGACTCTCGCCAGCATCGCCGATACGCTGATCAAGGGTGGAATGCCATCCGACATTCCCGCCGCCGCAATTCAGTGGGGAACGCATCCCAAACAACGCACTGTCGTGGCGACGATCGAGACCCTCGCGGCAAAAGCAGCGCAGCAAGACATCACCGCGCCGGTGATCATCGTGATCGGGTGGTCAGTCGTGCTGCGCGACGAGCTGAACTGGTTCGAGCGGCGGCCCCTGTTCGGAAGGCGGATCGTCGTCACGCGCGCAACGCAGCAGGCGCCGGCACTGAGCGAAAAGCTCAGCGAGCTCGGCGCCGACGTGATCGAGATGCCGGCGACACAGATCGTGCGCCTGGAGCTCGAGCCCCTGCGCGCGGCGATTAGCCGCCTGTCGCTCTACGACTGGCTCATCTTCACCAGCCAGAATGCAATCTCGATTTTCTGGGAACAGCTCCTCGGCGAGGGCAGGGATGCGCGCGCGCTCGCCGGGCTCAAAGTTGCCGCGGTCGGTCCCGCGACGGCGGGCGCTCTGCTCGAGCACGGCATAACCGTGGACGTGATTCCGAATCGCTTCGTCGCCGAGGGATTGCTGGAGATGATGCGCGCGCGCGATGATGTCGCTGGGAACAAGGTGCTGTATGTAACGGCCGAAGGCGCGCGTGATGTGTTACCGAAGGGCCTGCGGGAAATAAATGCCGAGGTGACGGTGATTGAGGCGTATCGTTCGATCGTGGACGGCGAGGGCGCGGAAAAGCTTGCGCGAGCCATCGAAGCCGGAAAGGTGGATCTCGTCACGTTCACTTCGGCCTCTGCCGTGAGGGGATATGTCGACGCTGTCGGAGAAGAGCTGGCGCTGCGCGTTCCCGCCGCGTCCATAGGGGGCCAGACATCCGAGGCGCTGCGGGAAGCGGGAATCGAGGTGAAGGTGGAAGCGAAAGAATCAACGCTCGACGGTCTCGCGTCATCGGTCTCCAGTGCCTTCTAAGCGGGAGATAGATCCCGCCGTCGTGAGAATCGGCACGAGGGCTTCCGAGCTTGCGATGCGGCAGGCGCGGCTCGTTGAGAGCGCGCTGCTCGAGCGTGGGATCGCGTCGGAGATCATCACGTTCAAGACCACCGGCGACAAGAAACTCGACCAACCGCTCAGCGAGATCGGTGCGAAGGGTCTTTTCACCCGCGAGCTGGAGGTCGCGCTGGCGAAGAACAAGATCGATTGCGCGGTGCATTCCCTGAAAGATCTGCCGACGGATTCCGTTGATGATCTCGAGATCATCGCGCAGCTCGAGCGAGAAGATCCGCGCGACGTGCTCGTCGTCAATCGGCAAACGGGCGCCGAGAATCTGGACGATCTGCCGGCCGGCTCTCGCGTGGGGACATCCAGCCTACGCCGTCGCTCTCAGCTGCTGGCGCGCCGGCCCGATCTGGAGGTCGCGGAGCTGCGGGGCAACGTTCCGACCAGACTCGGCAAGGTCGAGAGCGGTACGGTTCACGCCGCAATTCTCGCCGCCGCCGGATTGATTCGGCTCGAGGTGCAGCGACGCATCACCGCGTTTCTCGAGCCTCCCGACTGGCTGCCCGCCGCCGGGCAGGGCGCAATCGCAATTCAGACGCGGCTCGAGGACGCCCGGATGGGAGACCTGTTGCGTCCGCTCGATCACGAGCCGACGTCTACGGCGACGCGGGCCGAGCGCGCTTTCCTGGCGGCCCTCGACGGTGGGTGCCAGGTCCCGATCGGCGCCCTCGTGAGCGACGCTGGCGGCGTACCTACACTATATGGTATGCTCTCGGACCTGAGCGGCAGGCACATTGTGCGTGGTTCCCGCGTGCTCGACCTGCGCTCTCCCGAGTCAACCGGCGAGGCGCTCGCCGCCGAAATCCGGTCTCGCGGGGGTAGCAGCCTCCTCGTCGAGCTTCGTCAACTATCCAAACTTCCCGCCCCGCAACCAGAGTAAGCGTGTCCAGCTTTCCGCAGTATCGTCCGCGCCGCCTGCGCCGAACCGCCGCCCTTAGAAACCTCGTCCGGGAGACGCATCTCGCGCCGTCACAGTTGGTTCTCCCTGTCTTCGTGCGCGATGGGAAAAAACTTCGTCGCCCGGTTGGATCTATGCCCGGCGTGAACCAGACCTCGGTCGACGAGATGCTTCGCGACGCGGAAGCGGCGGCGAAGGCGAAGGTCGGCGGCATTATCCTGTTCGGCGTGCCCGAGACGAAAGACGCGACTGGCTCGGCAGCATGGGATGAGAAGGGCGCGGTGCAGATGGGAGTTCGCGCGCTCAAGAAGGAGATTCCCGAGCTGGTCGTCATCACGGACGTCTGCATGTGCGAGTACACAGACCATGGCCACTGCGGAGTTCTGAAGGACGGCGAGGTCGACAACGACGCGACGCTCGAGCTGCTGGCGCGCGCCGCGCTCTCGCACGCGCGCGCCGGAGCGGACATCGTTGCGCCCAGCGACATGATGGATGGCCGCGTCGGGGCTATTCGTGCGTCGCTCGATGCAGCGGGGTTTATCGAGGCCTCCATCCTGAGCTACGCGGCGAAGTACGCGTCGGCGTACTACGGTCCATTTCGCGAAGCCGCCGAGTCGGCGCCGCAGACGGGAGACCGCCGCGGCTATCAGATGGATCCCGGCAACGCGCAGGAAGCCATGCGCGAGGTCCTCGCCGACATCCAGGAAGGCGCCGACGCGGTGATGGTGAAGCCAGCCGGTCCGTACCTCGACATCGTCTCGCGGGTGAAGGCCGAGACGGGCTATCCGGTCGCCGCCTACCAGGTGAGCGGCGAATACGCGATGATCTGCGCCGCGGCCGAGCGCGGGTGGATAGAAAAGGAGCGGGTGATGATGGAATCGCTGCTCGGCATCCGCCGCGCTGGCGCCGATTTCATCGTCACTTACTTCGCGACCGAAGCCGCCAGCAAGCTGTGACTCGGGATGATACTTGACGGAATCGACGGCCCTAGTATAATTAGACGCTTGGCTAATTAACTAACTAACCATGAACGACGTTTTTCGCGCACTGTCTGATCCCACCCGGCGGGAAATCCTCGAACTGCTTCGCTCAGGACCGCGCACATCCGGGGAGATCGCCGAAAAGTTCAGCACCAGCTGGGCGACCATCTCGCGTCACCTGAGCGTGCTCAAGGACGCGGAGCTGATCCTGGCCGAGCGGAACGGACAGCACATCGTGTACGAGCTGAACACGACTGTGTTTCAGGAAGTAGTCGAGAATCTCATCAAGTGGCTTCGCCCGGGGAGATCAAATGCGTAAATGGATTCCATTGCTCATCGTCGTCGCCGCGTTCGTCGCTTCGGCGATCGTCTATCCACGCCTTCCGGAGATGATCCCAACGCACTGGGGGGGCATGGACGCACAGCCGGATGATTGGAGCAGCCGTGCTTTTGGTGCATTCATAACTCCTGTGATTCTGCTCGCCATGTGGGGGTTCGTGCGCGTCCTGCCCGCAATCGACCCGCGCGGGGCCAACTATGCCAAGTTCGGCGGCGCATTCGAAGCCATCATCGACTCGTTGATGCTGTTTCTGCTCGGCATGCACATTCTCCTTCTGCGAGCGGGGCTTGGTCATCCGGCTCCGATGCAGCGTGTGGTTCCGTTCGGGATTGGAATTCTCCTGATCGTGATCGGGAATCTGCTTCCGCGCGCGCGGCCGAACTGGTTTGTGGGGATCCGCACTCCGTGGACGCTCTCGAGTGACCGAGTCTGGGAGAAAACGCACCGCTTTGGCGGACGAGTGTTCGTTGCTGGCGGGTTTCTTATTGCCATTACGGCGTTGCTGTGGGCACAGTGGATCCACGTAGTCCAAATTGGGGTCGTGCTTATCGTCGCATCGTCAGTGGTCATCTACTCCTATCTCGAATGGAAACGGGAGCAGTCCACGGCAAGCCCCACCAGCTAAGGCAGTGTGTCAGGTAGAGCTTGTGCGCGCGACAATCGAACTCATTCATATCAGACTTTGTGAGCGCGACAATCGAACTCATTCTCAAAGGTCCATGAAATCCTCCAGCTTCTTTTTGTTCTCGTCATTTGCCGCGCTTTCGCTCGGCTCGATCCCGGTGGCGCCGGCCTGGGGTCAGACAGCAGGCGCAGTCGGTGGTCCACCTCAGGCCGCGACGGCGGCAGCGATCGACACCGTTCCGCCAAAAACAGTGATCGAGACGCCGTTCACGATTCAAAGCGGGACGCTGACGCTGCCCGGCACTCTTACGCTCCCCGTCAAGAAAAGCCGCAAGATCCCAGTCGCGCTGATCGTGGCCGGCTCCGGACCTACCGACCGGAATGGCAATTCCGCCGGCGCGTTGAGGGCGCAGAATAACTCGAATCTCTACGCCATCCTCGCCTGGCAGCTGGCCAACGCCGGCATTGCGTCCGTGCGCTACGACAAGCGAGTGATCGGTGACAATCTCCAGAAAGTGGATCTGCCCTCGACCTCGATCGACGATTTCATCGCCGACGCAATCGCGGGCGCGAGAAAGCTCGTCGCCGACCGGAGGTTCTCGAAGGTCATTCTGATCGGACACAGCGAGGGCGCGGAGCTGGTTCTTCAAGCGGTGAATCGCGGCGCGCCCGCGGCTGGAATCGTGATGATGTCGGGGGCGGGCAGGCCGATCATGCCGGTACTGCGGGAGCAAATCTCCAAACAGCTTCCGCCCGCGGAAATCGTAAAATGGGACACGGCAGCAGCCCGGTACCTGCGCGGCGAGGATCCGGGAGATGTTCACCCCGGCCTCAGGTCGTTGCTGCAGCCGACGAATCGCAAGTTCATGCAGAGCTGGGTGAAGTACGATCCGGCCGCTGAGATCGCGCGAGTCAAAGTTCCGGTGCTGATCGTCCAGGGCGGACGAGACATTCAAATCAGCGAAGCCGACGCGCGCGCTCTCAAGGCGGCGCAGCCAGCAGCGAAACTGGTGCTGATTCCAGCCGCCAACCACGTTTTCAGAGCGGCCAACACCGATGACCGCATAGTGCAGATGAAGCTTTACGTTGATCCGACGATTCCCGTCGTTCCCGAGCTGACGCCCGCTATCGTCGACTGGATTGGCAAACTGAAATAACCGTTTGGCGAACGCGGTTGGCTGTTTGCCCGCGAAGGGAGTCCCCAGCCCGGAGCGGCGGGCGCGCTCGTCCCCGCGCGGTTAAGTTGTACGCTCCCCCACGAACTACCTGAAAATGCGCTATAGGCTGTTCCCCGGCACCGACATCAAGGCGAGCGAGGTCGGCTTCGGCACCTGGACCCTCTCCACCGGCTGGTGGGGCGAGAAGACCGACGACGAAGCGGTCGAGATGCTGCGCGCGGCCCACTCGGATTTCGGCATAAACTTCTTCGACACCGCCGACACCTACGGCAATGGTCGCGGCGAGAAGCAATTGGCGCGTGCGTTCCGCGGAAAGCGGGGCGACGTGCTGTACTCGACGAAGATCGGATACGACATCTATGATCCTGCCGCGCAGTCGGCGCGCCGCGGACAGAGCGAGCTGCCGCAAAAGTTCGATCGCGACTACATGCGCTTCGCGCTCGACAAGTGTCTCGAGCGACTCGAGACGGACCACGTCGATGTGCTCCAGCTTCACAACATCAAGATCGAGCACGTGCGCGACCCTGCGATCTGGCGGGCGCTTCGCGAGATGAAGGACGAAGGGCTGATCGGCGTCTGGGGTGCTGCCTTCGGCCCCGCGATAGGGTGGCTGTACGAGGCGGTGGAGCTGTGCGAGCGGGAGAGCGACATCGGGACCATTCAAATGATCTGGAACGTGCTCGAGCAGCATCCCGGGACCGCGATGATCGAAGCGGCCGGAGAATTCGCCCCCAACTGCTGCTTCAACATCCGCGTCACGCACGCGTCGGGGATGCTCGAAGGGAAATACGCCGAAGACACAGTGTTCCCGGCCAACGACCACCGGCGGCACCGTCCGCGCTCCTGGCTCACCAATGGCCTGAAGAAGATTCGCACGCTCGATTTTCTGACAACCGAGATGGCCCTGGGGCAGGCCGCGCTCAAATGGCTGCTCGCCGAGCCGCGAGTGGTTACAACGCTGCCCAACATCTACGACCTTGAGCAGCTCCGGGAATTCGCCGCGGCGTCGGACAAGCCGGACCTCTCGACCGCCCAGATGGAGCGCGTGGCCGAGCTGGCCGAGCACAATTTTGGCGTTGACGAAGAGCCGATGAAGTACAAGGGCACCATGGAGCGTGTGACCACGTGATCAATCCATGGCACGATCTGCCGGCCGGGTTGCATCCACCCGACAACGTGACGGCGGTGATCGAAATTCCGCGCGGCAGCAGGAACAAGTACGAGCTGGACAAGGCGACGGGAATGATTCGTCTGGACCGGGTTCTTTATTCCGCGGTTCACTATCCTGGCGACTACGGACTCATTCCACGTACGTTGCACGAGGATGGCGACCCGCTGGACATCCTCGTCCGCATCAACGAGCCTACTTTTCCGGGGTGCCAGATCGACTGCCGCCCGCTGGGCGTGCTCAGAATGCGGGACCGCGGTGAGCCCGACGACAAGATTCTCGCGGTGCCGTGCCACGATCCGTATTACCACGAGTATTTCGATATTGCCGATCTTTCTCAGCACTATTTGAAGGAAGTGGAGCATTTCTTCCATATCTACAAGGACCTTGAGGGGAAGCGCGTGGAGATAGTCGGTTGGGAGAAGAGTGAAGTGGCCGCTAAGGTCATCAACGAATCGATCGAGCGCTATCAGGAGAAATTCCATCAGGTGGGTACTTAATTATTCGGCGCTCCGGCCACGCGGCCGGCGGCGGAGGACGATTATGAACAGACAGCGACGGATACAGGGCTCAATCGCGGTCATCACGGTTCTCGCTTTGCTCGCGTCTGCGTGCGGCAGAAATGACGACAAGGCGGTGAAGGGCCGAAGCGGACCGAACGGAGCCGCGCGCGACAGCGTCAGCGATCTCGCGCTTAGCGAAGAGGGACTCGGGCAGATCCTGATCGGCATGAACCTGGACGACGCGGTCAACATGGGTCTTCTCAACGAGAACCCGACCATGAACCCGCAGTGCGACTTCGTATTCCCAGCGGTGGGCGCGGGCATACCCGAGGGAGTGAGCGTGATGGTGGTGAAGGGCAAGATCGCGCGCATCGACGTCGATACCGGATCTGTCACCACCGAGGATGGCGCGAAGGTCGGCGACACCGAAGACCGCATAAAGAGCATCTACGGGGACGAAGTGAAGGTCGAGCCGCACAAGTACATCGAGGGCGGTCACTACATGACCGTGCTGGGCGACAGCGCCCGCGCCGGAAAAGCGCTCGTCTTCGAGACGGATGGCAAGCGCGTGACGATGTTTCGCGGCGGACGCCTCCCCGAGGTAAAATGGCTCGAAGGCTGTAGCTGACGGAGTAAAGCGTCGCGCCGCCGCGATACCTGGAAGCTCGGAGAACTGGAACGAGTGACGCGAACATTCCTGACTGCGGATTGGCGCTACGTTGCGATGCTCAACTTCGAGGTGGATCCGAGCGTCCTCAGACCCCACCTTCCGAGGGGAACGAAGCTCGATGATCGGGGCGGCCGTCATTTCGTGAGTCTCGTCGCGTTCCTGTTTCTCGATACACGCATACTGAGCGTGCCCGCTCTCTTCCATCAGAACTTCGAGGAAGTGAACCTCCGCTTCTACGTCCGGCGGGTCGGAGAGGAGTCGCGCGCGGGAGTCGTGTTCATTCGCGAAATGGTACCGCTCCCGCTCGTGGCCGAGACCGCGAGGCTCACCTACAACGAGCCATATCGAACGGTCCCAATGGAGCACACCATCGTCGATACCGACGGCGAGCTCCAGAGCGTCGAATACCTGTTCGGCGCTCCGCGCGACCGGTGCCGCCTGGCGCTCCACATCGATGGACCCGCGCAGGAAATAAAAGCCAGCTCGGACGAAGAGTTTCTCTCCGAGCGAAGGTGGGGTTACACGAGACAGCGTAACGGGGGAACGATCGAGTATCGGGTCGAACACGCCCGCTGGCGTGTGTGGACCGACGCGCGGTGGGAGCTCGAGGGGCCGCTGGGGGAATTCTATGACGAGCCGTTTGCAAGTATAATCTCCGGAGTGCCCGCATCCGCTTTTATCGCGGACGGATCCGCGGTAGCGGTGCACATGCCGGAGCGAATCGCCTAACTCATTGCCATAACTGCCATGACCACTACTGTTCAGGACACCGACCTGCGCTATCCAGTCGGGAAGTTCGATTTCGACGCGGCGATCAACGAGGCCGATTACCCGATGCTGATCGCCGCGATCGCGGAGACTCCTGGTGCGCTGCGGCACGCAGTCGCGGGACTCTCACCCAATCAGATCGCCAGGCGCTACCGCCCGGGTGGTTGGACGGTGAAGCAGGTGGTTCATCACGTACCCGACAGCCATCTGAACGCGTACACGCGCTTCAAGCTCGCTCTCACCGAAGACGAGCCGACGATCAAACCGTATGACGAGGCCGCGTGGGCCGAGCTCGCCGATTCGAGAAAGGTGCCGATAGAAGTCTCGCTCGACCTGCTCGACGCGCTGCACCTCCGCTGGGTGGCCCTTCTCCGGTCGATGGAGCCCGCTGACTTCAATCGTACTTTTCGGCATCCGGAACACGGTCGGGTACTAACACTAAAGCAGTTGCTTGGACTATACGCGTGGCATGGACGGCATCACGTCGCGCACATCAATTCATTGAAAAAGCGGGAGGGCTGGTGACAGAGCTGGCAACTTTTGGAGCGGGCTGTTTCTGGGGAGTCGAGGTCACGTTCAGAAACACTCCCGGCGTCAAGGACGCCCTGGTCGGCTACCTCGGCGGCACGCTGGCTAACCCGACGTACCGGGATGTGTGCACCGGACGAACGGGACACGCGGAGGTGGTGCAGGTGACGTACGATCCCGCCGAGGTGAGCTACGACAAGCTCCTCGATGTGTTTTGGGAGAATCACAACCCGACGACGCTGAACCGGCAGGGTCCCGACGTGGGCACCCAGTACCGGTCCGCCATCTTCTACCACACGCCCGAGCAGAAGCGCGCGGCCGAGGGGTCGAAGGCGCGGCTCCAGGCGAGCGGTCGATTCCGCAACCCGGTTGTCACCGAAATCACCGCGGCGTCCACGTTTTATCCGGCTGAGGATTACCACCAGCGCTATCTCGAAAAGCGGGGACTGGCTAGCTGCCACGTCTAGTTCCTGAATGATCGGAAGCGAGAAGGGCACTGCCGCCCGCTGACCGCATCTAGCGGGGTTCTGGTCGAGCGGCTTGAGTAGGAATGCGGCACCGCGCTTGCCTCATTTCCTTGGACAACTCGAGGACGGTGCTGGTGAGACGCAAAAGCAATTCGCGGCGAACGACCTGGCTCCTGGTCGGGGCCGGGGCCGCCATGGTGGCGGGGAGGCTGATGGAGCGTGGACTGGAGAGCGGCTGGCGCGCCTGGAAGGACGAGGAGCCTCCCCGCTTCAACAAAGGCGATAGCTGGTCCCAGGCCCTGGCGTGGGCGGCGCTGTCCGCGGCGGCGGTAGCGACCGCTGAGCTCGTCGCTCGGCGGAGCGCTCAGCTGGGACTCGGGCAGCTGAGCGGCAAGCGCGCCCCGGTGGGCCTGTGAATCATTCCCCCGAATTCCTCAAGCTCGTCGACGACGCGAAGTCGCGCGTCCGCGAAGTCAATGTCGATGAGACGCGTCGCAAGCTCGGGAGTGGAAAGGCGAAGCTCATCGACGTGCGCGAGGACAACGAGTGGGAGACGGGACACGCGCGGGGCGCCGAGCACATGGGGAGGGGCGTGATCGAGCGCGACATAGAGCAGCGCGTTCCCGACAAGAACGCCGAGCTCATTCTCTATTGCGGCGGTGGTTTCCGTTCCGCGCTGGCGACGGACAATCTCCAGAAAATGGGATACACCAACGTCTGGTCCATGGCGGGCGGTTGGCGCGCGTGGCAGGCGGCGGGCGCACCGGTCGAGAGCGGGGAATGATCCCGACCTGAAGCGCCCGGGTGCACCGAGGCGACTACCCTACTTTGGCAAAGTACTTGACAGCGCAAAGTAAAGGCCTATCTTGAAGCCACGTAGCATCGCGTTGCCCTCGAACACTCACTCTGGAGAACGCTGATGTTGAAACTGCTGGTGATGCTCGCGTCGATCGCAAACTGCGCCGGCGGTGTCGTGCTGATAGGTACCTGGGCAACCATGTGGCAGCGAGTTCCGATCATCGTCCTGTTCATCGGCGGGTCGCTCCTCATTCAGGGTGCTTACACGATTCTTTACCTGCGCGGCGATCTCGATCGCTGGGGCGACCTCGCCACGGGCGCGCTATTCGCCGGTGAAGGACTCTCCGCCTGCGTTGGCGCCGGCGGACTGATTCAGGGCATCATCCACAACGTCAACAACGCCGACATGGAGATGGCGCCGGTGCTGGCGGGACTGCTCATGCTCTTTCAGGCAGTGCTTGCGCTCCTCTACCTATCGGTCAGCGGTCGCCTCCGTCCGGCTGTACAGCGGCGAACTTCTGCCGGAGGTTGAGCGGAGACCCATTCTCTCGGGACATGGGAACCACAGGTATCGGTTAGCCATTGGCGTTGACGAATCATATTTGCCTATGCACATTATACTTGTGTCAGCGAATATGATAAAAAAGAACGATCGACTCCAAGTGGCAAAAGAACTCGCCGCTCCGACGGTCGATGACCTCGACGCGGTTTTCAAGGGCTTTGCCGATCCGACGCGCATCCGCATCCTCAGCGTCCTCGCAGCCGGGGAGCTTTGCGTCTGCGACATCGTCGACATTCTCCGCCTGCCACAACCTGCCGTGTCGCGTCATCTGGCCTACCTGCGCCGGATGGGACTCGTCGACGCAACCCGCGAATGGAAGTTTGCGCATTATCGCCTGGCGAAGCCGGCGCACGCCGTGCACCGAAATCTCCTCAATTGCGTGCGCACTTGTTTCCGTGGAATCGAGTCGCTGGACCGGGAGCGCGTCGAGGCCGAGGCGCGCGCCAAGGTTAGGGCATTCTGAATGGCGACGGCTTCGCCGTCCGCTCTTTCGATACACGGTGTCGACGCGCCCGTCCTTAAGCGGCTTTCCACGCTCGATCGATTCCTGCCATTCTGGATATTCGCGGCGATGGCCCTCGGAATTCTCCTCGGAAGGGTCTACCCGGATCTAGGCGCGTTGCTCGACCGGGTGCAGCTGGCGAGCGTGTCCGTTCCGATTGCCATCGGACTCTTGTGGATGATGTATCCCGTGCTCGCCAAGGTGCGCTATGAGACCATTGGGGCACACGTCCGTGATACGAAGCTCCTGACCACGTCGCTTCTCTTGAACTGGGTCCTTGGCCCACTGGTAATGCTCGGCCTCGCTTGGCTCTTCCTGCCGGACATGCCGGCTTACCGCAACGGACTCGTGCTGATCGGGCTCGCACGGTGCATCGCCATGGTGCTGATCTGGAACTCGCTCGCCCGCGGCTCCGGTGAGCTGGCCGCCGTGCTGGTCGCGCTCAACTCCGTCTTTCAGATCCTGACCTACTCGGTACTCGGCTGGCTTTTCCTCACCGTCGTGCCCCAGTGGTTCGGCGCAGACACGACGACGCTTCGCGTTTCCATTGGCCAGATCGCAAAAAGTGTAGGGATCTTCCTCGGTGTCCCGCTCGTCGCGGGCTTTCTCACGCGGAAGGTGCTCGTCGCGCAGAAGGGCGCCGCGTGGTATGACGATACATTCATGCCGAAGTTCGGACCCACCGCGCTTCTTGGGCTCCTCTACACGATCGTGCTCATGTTCGCGATGCAGGGACACCGCATTCTCGAGCTTCCGCTAGACGTGCTTCGGATCGCGTTGCCGCTGCTCGTCTATTTTGCGGTGATGTTCGGGCTCGCCTTCTGGCTCTCGCGCCGTCTGGGTTTCAACTACGAGGCAACCGCCTCCCTCTCGTTCACTGCAGCTGGCAACAACTTTGAGCTTGCGATCGCGGTGGCCGTCGCGACCTTTGGCATCAGCTCTGGCGAGGCCCTTGCCGCGGTGGTGGGGCCGCTCATCGAGGTACCGGCGCTGATCGGCCTCGTGTACGTATCTCTGTGGGCCCGCCGGCGGTTCTTCCCGGCGGATGTTAGTGGCGTCACACGTTGACGTAATGCTATCCACGAGAAAGCCGTGCTCCATCGTGAGCGAAAGGGCGAGCCCGAGCAGCGGCACTCGGGGAATCTGCTGTGGGGATGGCGCCGACGGGCAAATATTCTTATATTACTACCTAGTTGTATTTACTATGTAGTTGTAAAGTGATTTCCCGGGACTCGCATGATCGAACTCAGTGGCACCAACGCGTCCGCTATCGCCGAGCGGTTCAAGGCGCTCGGCGAGCCGATGCGGCTCCTCCTCCTCGAGGCGCTCCGGCGCGGCGAGTGCTCGGTCGGGGAG
>DHJM01000135.1:2951-3294 GCA_002404335.1 Gemmatimonadales bacterium UBA4720 | reverse complement strand
GTGATGCAGCACCAGAGTGAAATCGGACTTCAGGACGCGCAGCGCGCGGCGCTCACCTCCGCCGTTCAGCAGGCACAGGGAAAGTTCATGGATTTGCAGTGGAAGCTGAGCGCCGAGGGCGAGAAGATGGGCCGTCTGCTTCAGCCAGCGCAGGTGGACGAGACGCAGGTCCTCGAGGAAGTCGACCGCATTCTCGTGCTGGAACGTGAGATGAAGAGGGCGCAGATCGGGCTGATGGTGCGCATCAAGAACACGCTCACCGCGTCGCAGCAGGCCAAGCTGGCGGAGATACGCGGCCGGACGGAATAGGTATAACCGACCGCGATCGCTCCAGGATCAACCG
>DHJM01000135.1:961-2865 GCA_002404335.1 Gemmatimonadales bacterium UBA4720 | reverse complement strand
CCGTTGAGTACGAGGGACTGAAGCGATTTATTCGTGGAGATCGCAACAGTCGCCCTCCGCGGATTGGCCTCCCATATGGCGGCCGTCTCGTGGATGACTTCGCTGCTCCCGTCCGCGTAGTGCGTCTCCAGATCCACGGGCGCAGGCATGCCGCCGACGTTGTCGATGCTGACCGTGTATCCGCTGCCCGTTTTCTCGACGCCACGAACCGCGAAATCGATGTAGCTGTTGCTGAAGTACCACCCATTCCAAAACCAGTTCAGATTTCGGGCGGTGACGTCGTTGACGGTGTTGAAGAAATCCCAGGGAATCGGGTGCTTGCCGTGCCACCGATCCATGAAGGAGTGCAGCGCGTTCCCGAACGCCGCATCGCCCAGCATGTCCTTGAGCGCGAGGTAGCCGAGTGCCGCCTTGCCGTACGCATTGTCTCCGTAAGCGTTGGCGCTCAATCCGTCGGCCGGCGTGATGATGGGCAGGTCCTCGAGCGGGGACGGATCATTGCTCCAACGATTCACCCGGAATTGCTCAAAGAAGCTACGCGCCCTGTCCTCACCGAGATCGGCGGTTCCTATGAGATTCTCAAAAGTCGTGGCCCAGCCCTCGTCCATCATCGCGTAGCGACTCTCGTTGATCCCCATGTAGAAGGGGAAATACGTGTGCGCGATCTCGTGCTCGACCACGAAGCGTGAGAAGACCGTATCGGCGTAGCTCTCGTCGTTGACCATCATCGGGTATTCCATTCCGGCGAAGCCTTCGACGACGGTCGTCTTCTCGTACGGATAGGGAACGCCGGGCCAGTTGTGCGAGAGCCAGTCGAGCGAGTGCCGGGCGAACTGCACCATATGATGGAAATCGACCGCCGTGTCGTTGTACGCCGCCTGCACGCTCGCTCGGCGGTGCGTCGCGTCGTCGACGACGACGCTGGCCGCGTCCCACACGTAGTGGTTGCTGAGATTGAAGGTCATGTCGGGAATGTTGGCGGCCCGAAAGCGCCAGGTATTCCTTGGACTCTGCGCGGTCACACGCTGCATCGTCATGTCCGATTTCGACGCAACTATGATCGTCTGGTCAGAAGTCAACGATTGTGTGAACCGCTGGAGAAACGTCGGCTGCAGTACTTCCGAAGGATTGAGCAGCGTACCCGTGCCCCAGACGACGAAGTTGCGCGGCACGGTGATAGAGACGTCGTAGTCGTTGAAGTCGCTGTAGAACTCCTGTACGTCGGTGAAGTTCATCGTGTCCCAGCCGTTGTAATCGTCGAATACGGCGACACGCGGATAGAAGTAGGCGAGGAACCAGGTGGTGGAATCGATCATCCCTTCGCGACCGCTTTCTTTCGAGATGTCGAAGTGCCACTTGAACGAGAGGTGCACCGAATCGTGTGGCAAAAGAGGCACGGCCAGCTTGAGCCGCTCCCAGGTGAAAGTATTATCGTCGCCCGGCCAGGGTGTGACCTGCCCATTCACCACCAGCGAATCGATGTGCACGCCCGAAGTGAGGTAATCCGCGGAAGCGCCGCCACCACGGGGCGCGCCGGGCTTGTGGATGTTGAGGAGCAGCTTGATCACCGGATTGCGGATCGTGTCCGGGCTGTTGTTGAAGTAGGTGATCTGCTCGCTGCCTCGAATTGATCTGTCGGGCGGGAGGGCGGTGATCGCGATGTTGTAGCGGCCGCGATTCTGCCAGTACGCGGGTCCGGGCCTGCCATCGGGGGATCTCGTTCCCTTCCGGTACGCCTGCTGGACGGCGCGCGGCATGTAGAGCGAGGACGCTCCTGATTGCGGGAGGGGTGATGTGGTCGGAGCCGGGACGCATCCGGCGACGAGAGATCCGGCGACGAAAAGCAGGGCAACGCGCATGGAGGGCATGGTCGAAGGTAAGGTTGAAGCACTAATATAGGGCAG
>DHJM01000135.1:0-842 GCA_002404335.1 Gemmatimonadales bacterium UBA4720 | reverse complement strand
ACCCTGAGCGCCAAACAAGTCAGCTCAGCCGAGGTGTCACAATCCGCGGCGACCGGTTGCGACGCGTCCCTGTGGGCTCACGTCTATAGCCCCAAACGCTTGCAGCAGCTCGTGCCTTGCTTGAGCGTCACAGGGACTATCGACGAATCTTCTGTTGACGAAGACGGCGATCAGCATTTTCTGCTCAAGCTGGATCCGGGGCAGGACACGTTGGTGAACAAGAGGAATGCAAAGAAAAAGGGGGGCGACATCGTGCTGGAGATCGTGTGCGCCAATCCAACGACGATGAAGAAACCAAAATCAGCCTGCGCCGGTTACACGAATCCGGTACCCATACCCGCGGTCGGCGCGCACGTCCGGGCAACGGGCACCTATGTACTCGATACTCACAATGGTTGGGTGGAAATCCATCCTGTATCGAAGTTGGAGAAAATGTGAACCGATCGACCCATCGTAGCTTTTGCTAGCATGATCCTCCACGAGCGCTGGTTTCTCGACGAGACAAGGTTCCCGGTTCAGTTCGGCACGTGGAGCTCACCCGAGAGTCTGGTACCCGTCGCCGTCGCGGTCGCCATTACCATTATCGCGACGCTAGTATGGCGCGCTCGCGGCCGACAAAGCGTCGTGCCAGGACCGATCGCCCTCGGCATGCCGTGGGAGAATTACGTCCGGCTCCTGACCTGGGTGCCGCTCGTGATCGGATTGCACATGGGCGTGACGCTGCTGGTGGGCGGAGTGAGCCGACAACTCTTCGTCCCCAACCTCGAGCTGCCCGTAAATCTCCTCGGCGGCCTGCTCGGGATGGTGGAGATCGCGATCGCCCTCGCCTTCATCTACGGCGC
>DHJM01000097.1:8133-22735 GCA_002404335.1 Gemmatimonadales bacterium UBA4720 | reverse complement strand
GACGGATGATTCTCCGTATGCCCCGGCGCTGGCCTCCTAGAAGTTCGACGGCGTGGCGGGCGGCTTGCACTGTGAATACCGGCGTAGACCGGGTCGATAAATCGACAAGCTCGCTGGTCGAGCGGGCGCCACACCGCAGCGACAGGATGGGAAAAGGGGAATGTCACTTTCTGCAACGCAGCGCAAGCATCTCGAACGGCGTCTGTTGGACGAGCGCTCCCGGGCCCTCCGGACACTCGGCCGCTCTGTCGCCGAAAGCGCGGATGGAGATGAGCAGGACCGCTCCGGCGACCTGACGTCCATGCCGCTTCACATGGCCGATCTCGGCACCGACACCATGCAGCAGGAGCTCGACGCCTCGAACGCGACGCGCGTTTCACGCGAGCTCGCCGAGATCGACGCCGCTCTCGAAAAACTCTATCAGACTCCCAAAAAATTCGGCGTCTGCGAGGACACGGGCAAAGACATCCCGTTTACGCGCCTGGATCTGATCCCGTGGGCGCGCACCTGCGAGCCTGCGGAAAAGTGACGCCGTCAGTGCGGGAGCGCCTATGAGTGATCCCAGCGAAGCGACGCAAGCCAACCCGCATCCGGTGAGTCAGCACCGCAATCCACGCGAGATTGCCGCCGACGAAGCAGGGCCAATCGGCAAGCCCGACCTCGATGTCGTCGCGAAAGAGGCTTCCGACGCGGGCGCGGAGCGGCACCCAGCTGCAAAGGGCTCGCCCCGCGCCGTCTCCAAAAAACCGCGAAAGCGCCGGTGATGGCTTCTCGCAGGTAACTGCCGTTCTACATCGCCGGCTTCTTGGCCGTCGGCGGCAACATCTGGTTCAGGCGAAGGTAGTTCGCGTACTGACTGTAATGGTCAGCCCAATCGCCCGTGGTCAGCGTCATCACGGCCGCGCGCGACATTTTGCGGCCTCCGAAGAAGGGAAGGGCCTCACCGAGATTCGAGTCGTTGAGCGACGCCAGCGCCTGGTCGCAGAAGGCGAAGGTTTCGCGGAGCCGCGCGACCAGCGCCTCCTTGCCGTCGGTCGCGGCAACTTTGGTGCGCGTCGGTGCTTTCATCGCCCCGATGGTCCCGCAGAGATAGTCGTTCCCCTGCGCGAGATGAGCCGCGATGTCGCCGACGCTCATCTGGGAAGCTGTCGGCTTGTACGAGAACTTGTCGGCCGGAAATTCTTCGGCGGCCGCCATCAGGTTCTTGGCCGACTCGCGCGCGTAGTCACGAAATGCGTCAGCAACCGGGTTGCTCTGTTGTGCGGTGGTCACTCTCGGCAGTAGCACGAGCGCGGCGGCAAGAGCTGCGGAGTAGATACGGGCCTGCATTTGAGTAGCTCCAGTAAGTGTGGAGCTCAATTCTGCCGAGCGCGCTTAATGCTGTCCAGCCATCTTGGGCGAAGCCAGCCCACGTGCCAGCTACGCCTTGGGCACGCGCGATCGCGACAGGGCCGCGGTTGCATCCGGCGGGTTGGCTGCCTCGTGAGTCGTGCCCGGAGCCACTAATCTCAGATCGAGCATCCGGCTCTCGCCTAGATACGCCACGGGCTGGACGTCCTGAGTGCCGCGAAGGCGACGCAACGTGAATGCTATGCGACGAGCCGCCTTGAATATCTGGTGCGCAGACTCGCGGATGTCGGTCCTCTTCGACTCCTCAATGATCATCTCTGCATTGAGCATGAGCGGAGTGAGACTGTTACCGATTTCGTGAAACGCGGAAAGCGTCGCATCCCCGAATCGAGCGAGCCAGGCGTCATGGCTGTGATCACCGCCGGTGGAGTCTTGCGCCGCAACGCTCTCGACCTGGGCGATGAAGCAGACGGGCTCTCCGGGATTTCGCCGCGTCGCAGAGACGGAGAGGCGTACCCAGATCGCCTCGCCACCTTTGCGGACGTAGCGCTGCACGAGCTCGTAACGCCCTATATCGGCAGCTGCGAGTCGACGATTCTGCTCGGCTTCTGTCTGGAGGTCGTCCGAGTGCGTGATATCGCTGGAGTTCAGCGCATGGAGCTCAGTCTTCGTAAAGCCGAGCATTCGACAAAGCGAACCGTTTGCCTGCATGATGCTGCCATCGACGGCGATCAGCGCCATCCCGTGGGGGGCGTTCTCGAAGGCATCCGCGAAGAGCGACTCGCTCTGCGGCCGGACGGCGACGTCTCGGGGTGGTTGCTCCTGGCGATTGACGGACAAGCTGCTCCCTCCCGATTTTGACTGGCAACGGAACTGGCTTCGTGAGAATTAGACTCCTGGAATTCTCGAATCCGTCACAATTGGCGCGTACAAGGCGGCTTGCCAGGGCCTCGGTGCAATCGGCGTCTCCCGACTGTGGGCCTCCCACCATCGTTGCGCCTGCTCCACGCCCCAGACGTCCGCCGGAATCCAGTCGAGGGCCTCTGCCAGTTGCGCCGCGCCGGACGCGACTACGCGAGCGCGTCAAATCCGTGGGTGTCGATGCCGGAGGCGGTCCAACGAGATGCTGGTCAGTCATCAGGGCTGCGGCGCGCCCGCGGTGAGTGCCAGCGTCAATCGCTCCGCCTGCGTCGCGTTATCGGTCAGAAAAACGGCGGCGAGATTTGCGGAGCGCACGAACGTTGGTGAAAAGAAAGGCCACGGGTTTGGCGCCCCGCGCGGCGCCGCTGAGACCGTGTCGATCTTCGCCACATCGGCTGCGAGCGCTGACTCGCTGGGATAAATGAAGACTTCGAGGCGCGATCGCCCGAGGGTGTAGACGGCGGGTATGACGCTGAAACCCGCCCGGCGCGGAGGATCACCGTTGACGCGCCTGACCACGAACCCCGATTGCGCGAGCCGACTCTCGACACTACATAGCGCCCACTTGCCGGTGCGAGGGCAGCCGCCGCCAATCGGCGCGTTAGTGATCGCAACCGCGGGGCGAGATGCAGTGACTCCGCTCAACGCCGTCGCCGTCGAAGAGGCCGTTCCGGCGCTCTCGGAAGAAGATCGGGTGCATGCGGCCAGAACCGCTGAGGCCAGCAGGACCAGGCCTGGGAGGATTTTCATCGAATCCAAAGATAGAGCCGGCGATCAGGCACCGCGATTGCTAATCCTAAGGGGGTCCACAGGAGGGCAAATGTCAACAATCCAACGAATACGACAAGGCGGCGCGGCAGCGCTGATGCTTGCTTTGCTTAGCGCCTGCGCCGGCAACCAGCTCGGAAACATTCTGGGCGGCGTGCTGGGCGGCGGAGCACAATCGGGCCAACAGTCAGGTCAGCTGAGCGGTACGATTCGCGGAGTCGATACCCGTTCCCAGCAGATCTCGATTCAGCAGTCTAATGGCCAAACCGTCCCCGTCAGCTACGACAATCAGACGCAGGTCGTGTATCAGAATCAGAATTATTCTCCGAACTCGCTGGAGAATGGGGACCAGGTCACGGCCCGCGTTCAGGCCAACGGCAGCAGCTACTACACGGACTACGTGCAGGTCGATCGGTCCGTTACCACAAATGGCGGCTCTTCATCGAATTTGCAGCTGCTACAGGGCACCGTCAGGCAGGTCGACAGGCGGAACGGGGTGTTCACGATCGACGTCAACAACAACAACACGTTGACCGTCACGCTCGCGAACAACCTGAGCAGCAATGACCTGGATAGGTTCAACAGCCTCCGAAGCGGGCAGTTCGTACGATTCTACGGCATGTATCTCAACAACTCACAGGTCCAGCTTCGACAGTTCAACTGATCGAGCACGGCCGTACCGAACGAAAAAAGGGGGAGGGCAATTAGCCCTCCCCCTTTTTCCTGTTACGCGGCTCAGACTTCGAGCCGACCTGCTTTAGAACATGATTCCGAACGTGACCGGCACGAACTCCATCGAGCTGGTCGCCGTCTTGACGCGATTGTAACGCGCCTCGACGAATGCATGGAATACCGACAGCGGCAGATTGATACCAGCGCCGGCGTTCCAGCCGAGGTGGTTGTCAGTCTGGCTGGCAGCGCCAGTAACAGTCGCGGCCGTCGAGTAAAGTCCAGCGCCGCCGATCAGGTACGGCGAGAGGCCGATGCTCGGCAGACGCCACACGACGTTACCCGTCGCGCTCATGACGTGGAGCTTGGCAGGAACACCCGCCTTCTGACCGAACTGGTTGTACGCACCATCGACGCGTAGACCAACCGGGATGAAGGGAAGGTTGATTGCCATCGCAACGGTACCGTTGTAACCGATAGCGGTGCTGGTCTTCAGGTCACTCATGGGCTGAGTGGCGCCGCCAGCAATACCAAGGCTGAACGGCTTCAGTACGCCGAGCTGCGCATGCGAAACGCGCGGGGCTGCGACGAGGGCGATCGTTGCGATCGCGAGGAACAGTGAACGCTTCAAAGCTTCTCCTTGTTCAAGAATGCGCCGAACCGGACCAGTGAGCCTGGCTTGGTTGAACGCTGATCTGGTTTACGGGAGGGTTCTTGCGCCTCGCTGCGGCCTTTTGGACCGCGACACAAGAACGCTATCAACTCTCACCGTCCAAACGACGAGTCAGCCTTTGGCGAGTAACGATTGTGAGGGGGTCAAAACCCGCCTCTTGGGGACCGTAACGGATTTGTGATACTCCGCGCGGCCCGATCGTCAGAAAGCCGAGATGTCGGGCGGACCGAACCGTCCGACGCATTCCAACTCTTTCCCCTCTCTGCATGATGAAAAGATTCTTGGTCCTCAGCGCCTTGTCACTGGCGCTGACCGCGCCCGCAGCGGAAGCGCAGCGCGCGTCTCACCGCGGTTCCGGTCCGATCGAGCTCGGAATCGACGGCGGCGTAACCTTTGGACTCGGCAACGGGAGCGGCACCATCGTTTCGCTTCCAACGCAGGTATTCCGGCTCGGCTATTTCCTGAGCGACGACGTCGAGATCGAGCCGCGGGTCAGCATCAATTCGATTAGTGGTGGCGGGGCGTCGGTCACGGCGTACTCAATGGAAGCTGGCGTTCTGTTTCAGCCGGCCGGTGATCGCGTCGGCAAAGGGCTCTACTTGCGTCCCTTCCTGGGGGTTTCCGGCGTTAACGTGTCAGGCGGGGGTGGGAACAACAACAGCGGATACGCGGGCGCGGGGTTCGGCCTCAAGCTTCCTTTCGCGGACCGTCGCCTCGCCACCCGCATGGAAGCCAACTATGCCCACGGTTTCAGTGGCGGCGGATCCAATCTGATCGGCCTGCTGATCGGCCTCTCGTTCTTCACGCGTTAGGCGCGGCTCCACCGACAAAGAAAAACGCACCCCGACCCAGGGTGCGTTTTTTCTTCTTGGAGTTCTTGGAGCGAGCCAATCTCGATGGGTGGGCTGGTGGAAGCTCGGAGCAAGCCACCAGCATCCATTCCGATCTTACTGCGCAGCTACGGTCAGCATGACCGCATCTGATCCTTCTGTGCTGCTATGATCTGAAGACCCATTCGCTGCTGCGTTGCGGAAGAAGATGTTGGCGGCGGTGGCTCCCTGTGCGTTCGTACCCGAGGCGATGATCGCATGACGTCCGCCCATCTTCGCAAAGCCCGAGGCCTGATCATGCGACCACTGGAGCTGCGACGTCTTGGCGGTTGAGCCGATCGAGAGCGTCCACGACTGCGTGGCGCGAATGCTGAGGGAGAGGCCATTGGTCGTCGACTGCACCGAGGAACCGGTGACCGCGGTCTGAACGGCGGGAGCGAAGCTGCTCACCTGGACCTTCACGCGGGGGGGAACAGTGACTGTGACCAAGTGAGTGAGGCTGACCGACGACCCACCCTGCGCAACTGCGACGCTCGACATGAGCGCGCTGCCAAGTACGAGTCCAGTCCACATGCCGCGAATTCTAGCCATTTTTCAAAGCCTCTGCGAATGGTGAGCCTGAGCCCACCCAGGGTGATTTCTTATGGCACAATATGCACCCCCCTCCGTGACGGCTTTGTTAAGCGATTATGACTAGATTGTCACTGTTTCCCGATAGGCCAAGTGGTGGCAGAAGAAGGAGTTACGGACTCGAGCACAAAGCCGATCCCGCGACGGGTTGTAATGGCCGCTGAGGCGCCTGACTTCTGCAGTTTTTTCCTCAATCGGGCGACATGGGCATCGATGACATTCGAGCTGGGGTCGAAGTGCATGTCCCACACTTTGTCGTGGAGCTCACTCCTGGAGACAGTCTCGCCGGTCCTCATCATCAGGTGCTCGAGGAGCTTCAGCTCCATGGATGTGAGGCTGACGTCTTCGCCGTTGCACGTCACGCGGCGCGTCAGGCGATTGAGGGTGAGATTGCCCACGTTGGCCTGCTCGCCGACGCGCGAGCTTCCCGCGCCTCTCCGGATGAGAGTGCGTACACGCGCCCGCAGCTCCTCATTCGAGACCGGCTTGACGACGTAATCATCAGCGCCGGCGTCGAGGCCGCGGACAATGGTTTCGGTATCGGCCTGTCCGGAGTAGAGAAGCACGGGCGTGGAGCGTCCATTCCGCCTCAGCTCCTGAAGAATCTCGAACCCGTGGCGGTCCCCCAGGTGGAGATCGAGGATTATTCCGTCGTACTCATTCACGAGCGCGAGCGTCCGCGCTTCCTCGCCGGTCGACGCCGTGTCTACCGCGTAGGCCTCGTCGCGGAGCACGCGGGTTATCAGCTTGAGTATCGCCTTGTCGTCATCGACTACGAGAATGCGCATTCAGCTCCGGGTTCAACCGCTGATCCACGAGGACGAAAGATGAGTCTACATGGAGTATCGCTGAATCGGGCGTCAGGTTGCAGTGGAGCAAGCAAAACGGGAGAGGGCTGAATGCCCTCTCCCGTTTCATTTCCAACTGAATAGGGGAACCCCTAGAACATCACTCCGAACGTGATCGGAATGAACTTGAGCGATCCGCCGTTGCCCTGAACCTGGTTGTAGCGGGCTTCGAGGAACGTGTCGAACCCACTGAGTGGCATCTTGATGCCGCCGCCCAGGTTCCAGCCGAACTTGTTGGTCGATCCACTGCCGAAGCCCGGGAGGTTGGCCGCGACATTGTACACACCCGCACCGCCGATCAGATACGGCGCGACGGTCTCCGAGGGGATGCTGTAAACCAGATTACCGGTGACGCTTGTAAAGTGGAAGTCGCCCGTGATACCGGCCTGGTTGTTTTTCACCCCGAAGCGGTTGTACGCGGCATCGACCCGAATTCCGAGCGGAATCATCTGAGGGTGGAACCCGACGGTGCCGGTGACGTTGAATCCCGTATTGGTTGCGGTTGACAGGTCGCTCATCGGGATCGCCGCGCCGGCGGCGATACCGAACTGTATCGGGTTTGCGACCTTCGATACCTGGGCGCGCGCCGTAAACGGGAGCGACACGATCACCATGCCCGCGAGGGCACCTGCGAAAAGAGAACGCTTCAAATCAACTCCTTGTTATTGGAAGCGCCCGTGCCGGGCCGATCGGCCGCCGTTCAGACGCTAGTTCCGGTTGCGCAGCGAAGTCATACCCGATAGTCGGGGTCTTGTTCGGTTGCGTCAACGGGACGAGCTAGTGTCTTGCGGGGTAACGGGTTGGGGTGGCTTGATCACCTTCCTCCGGACCCGGCGCGGCGGTGCCACCGGCTTGTTCTTCACGACGTAGGACGGGCTGATTCGCTCGAGCCGGCGGTCGCGCGCATCGTCGAGGGCAGCGCGGCAAGCGTCACGCGCGGCTGACACCGAGACCGTCCGCACCCGGGCGAC
The DNA here is from genome assembly GCA_002404335.1 of Gemmatimonadales bacterium UBA4720. GTDB lineage: Bacteria > Gemmatimonadota > Gemmatimonadetes > Gemmatimonadales > Gemmatimonadaceae > UBA4720. Next base: position 15,075 of record DHJM01000097.1, on the reverse strand, counting down.
CGCGGCGATCGCCTCATCGTGATAGGTGATCACGAGTGCGGAATCTCCTTTGAGAAACGGGATGCCGCACACCTCCTCGATCGGATACTTGTCGCCGACGAGCGCCAAAACCTTGTCCGGCGAGTGGGGCAGGGCGGAAGCAAGTGCGATGGACATCGTAGCCTCGGCGGCTGCTGAGGTGGGGGTAAGCTCGTCGGCGACCTGAAGCCACAGGCTATCGCCAGTGGCGATGCCGCTCATCACGGTGCGCCCAAAATTCTCGTCGGAATCGATTCGCTTCGAGACTTGAGACGCACCACCGAGCTTTATCTCCGAGAGCACGACCTCCGCGCTCCCCATCGGAGTCCACGGGCTGTCCCTGCAGCCAGTCGCGGCAATCATCGAGAGCCACGCGACCGCTGTCACCTTCCGCTGCACGCTTCGCGCACGCGGGCGGTGTCGCTCGGCATCCATATCGCGACGGCACGCGCCTTCCGGTCGGCGTCCTTGCCGCCAAGGGCGGCGCCGAGGATTTTGACGGTCGCGTGCGTCGCGCGGAGCGAATCGACCACCACGCCGTTCGCGCCGATGCTAGCCGCCTGCTTGCGCACCGCTTTGAGCACGTCGCCGTTGCCGGTGTAAACCGAATTGCCCTCGGCTGTGATCAGAGCGACTTCATAATAGTCGTACGGTACGTTTGCGCTGCTCGCATAAACCGGCACCGCGTCGGCGCATGTTGGCGCGAGCGCGAGAGCGGGATTCCTGGCCTCGATGTGCGCGCGCGTGCCACACGCCGCCAGCAACAAAAGAAGCGCGAGGGCGTTGATTGGACGCGCGAAATCACCGGCCTTCATTCTGATTTCCTCCATCGTGCAAGCGCGGGGCCTCCGCTGGGGACTCGACAAGACCCAGTGTTATCGATTCGCCCCAGAGGGCAGAGTCTGGCGAGCCGCCTCCTTCTGTTCGGATAGCAAGCGGGTGGTGAACCGCTGTCCTTCCGAGATTCTCTCGACCTCGAGCGCGATCGCGTCGACGGCCTGATTGAGGTGGGCGAGCTGCGACGACACCTCGTTGGATATCTGCGCCGAGCCACCGCGGCGGTCCATGCGCCTCGCGAACGCGCGCGCCAGCGGAAAGCCGATGATGATGATCGCCATAGTGATGAAGAACGCGATCGAGATGTCCACCACCTGCTGCGGAATGACGTTGTCGAAAGTATTTGCAGGAATCGTGATCGTTTGAAGGCCGTCACGCCCGCGGATGGTAAACGTGCGCGGCGGCGGCGGTGGCTCGGGTGCTATCACAGCCTGGCCCTGGGCCGCCGCCTGCTGAGCCGTCGCTGCGTTACCACCCTGGGTCATCATTGTCGTCATGAGTTGCTCACCTGATTTGGTATCGGTCGCGCTCACTCTCCGCTGAAACTTAAGCACCGAGGAGCGCCGCGCGGGAGACGTTGTTCAGCATCGCACCTGAGACCTGCGTATTAGCTTAGACCTGGAACCGTCCCGATCACCCGACGGATCGAACTTCCAACCGAAAGCCAATCCAATGCGAGTCCACCCAGCCTTCTCCGCTCTCGCCGGCGCTTTGCTTTGCGCCGGAACGCTATCCGCGCAGCTGTCCGCTCCCCTGGACTCTGCCACACTCGCCGGGTTCCGCTGGCGATCGATCGGCCCCGCCAATATGAGCGGACGCGTCACCGATGTCGAAGCCGTTCCCGGCAACCCGAAGATCATTTACGTCGCCACGGCCACCGGGGGAATCTGGAAGTCGATTAACGCCGGTACCACTTTCTCCCCGCTGTTCGACAAAGAGAAGATCATTTCGATGGGAGACATCGCTCTCGCCCCATCGAATCCCAACATCATCTACGCGGGAACAGGGGAAGAGGATTCGCGGAACTCGATCTCGCCGGGTGGCGGCGTCTACAAATCGACGGACGGCGGCCGCACGTGGAAGCTCACGGGGCTCGAAGCGACGCAGCAGATCGGGCGCATCGTCGTAGATCCCACGGACCCCAACATCGTCTACGTCGCCGCATTGGGGCACGAGTGGAATTCGAATCCCGAGCGCGGACTCTACAAATCGACCGACGGTGGCACGACGTGGCAGCTCGTGAAATTCGTGAGTGACAAGGCGGGCTTCGTCGATCTTGCCATGGATCCCAAGGATCACAACACTCTCTATGCGTCGAGCTGGGAGAGGGTGAGGGGTCCGTATTTCCTGAAGAGCGGCGGCCCTGGGAGCGGCCTCTGGAAGTCGACCGACGCCGGAGCAACCTGGCGTGAGATAAAGGGCGGAGGGTTCCCCGGGACGACGAAGGGGCGCATCGGCATCGCCGTGTCCCCGTCCGATCCGCAGATCATCTACACCTGGGTGGAGGCCGACACGCTTCCTCACCCGCTTGCCCGCGGTGAAAAGCCCGATACGAGCAAGCAGCAGAAAAACAACAGCGGCATCTATCGCTCCTCCGATGGCGGCGCGACCTGGACGATGACCTTTCGAAACGAGCCGCCTGGTGGGGGCGGCGGTGGACTCGGCGACGCGAGGCCGTTCTACTACTCGCAGATTCGCGTCGATCCCCGCAACTCCGATCGGATCTACTGGATGTCTTCGGTGTTCCGCACCTCCGAGGACGGTGGGAAAACCTACCGTCGCGGCGCGCTCGGCGTTCACACCGACTGGCACGCCATGTGGATCGACCCCGCCGATCCCGAGCACTACATCCTTGGCGACGACGGCGGAATCGCGGTCACCTATGACCGCGGCGGGACGTACGATTTCATCAACACGTTTCCCATCGGGCAGTTCTACGCCGTGAGCTACAGCATGGAGAAGCCGTACAAGGTGTGCGGTGGACTTCAGGACAACGGATCGTGGTGCGGACCATCGCGCGCCAAGAACCGCGTGGGAATCACCAACAATGACTGGTACAACGTTGGCGGTGGCGATGGCTTCTATACCGCCATCGATCCTGACGATCCGAACATCGTCTACAGCGAGTCACAAGGCGGTAACGCCTCGCGCCTCAATATCGGCCAGAACACGCGCGCGACGATCATGCGCGGGGGCGGACGGGACCGGACGAGCATCTTCGAGGACTCGGTAATCATCGCGCGCGGAGACACTGCGAAACCGGAAACGCCAGAAACCGTTCGCGCGCTCGCCGAAGTTCGCGCGCGCGCGAGGGCGGATTCCGCGCGCGGCTATCGCTTCAACTGGTCCACACCGTTTTTCCTGTCGCCACACTCCGCGTCCACGGTCTACATGGGCGGAAACCGCCTCCTCCGGTCATCGGATCGGGGCGACCACTTCTATCCAATCTCTCCTGATCTCTCCACCAGGGACTCGGCGCGCATCATCATGAGCACCAAGCTCACGGGCGGGATCACGCGCGACAACTCCGGAGCTGAGACGCACGGCACCATCACGACGGTTGCCGAGTCGCCGATACGGCCAGGCATTCTCTGGGTCGGAACCGACGACGGCAACGTCTGGCTCACTACGAACGACGGCGGACAGTGGACTGATCTCACGACACGCTTTCCCGGAGTGCCGAAGAAGTCCTGGGTGAATCGCGTCGAGCCGTCGCACTTCGATACCGCGACCGTCTATGTGGCGTTCGACAACCACGGGGAGAACGATTTCCATCCCTACCTCTATGTATCGAACGACTTCGGCAAAACATTCCGATCGATCGCGAGTAACCTCCCAACGGGTGGCGTCGATTTCGTTCACGTCATCCGCGAGGATCCCGTCAATCGCGATCTGCTTTTTGTCGGGACCGATGTCGGCGCGTTTGTCTCGACCGATCGCGGCGCGAGCTGGCAGCGCTTCATGACCGGCCTGCCGACGGTGCCGGTGCACGACCTCAAGATTCATCCGCGCGATCGCGAGCTCATTGCCGCGACCCACGGCCGGTCGATCTGGATCGTGGACATTGCGCCGCTCGAGGAGATGAACAACGGCGTGATGGCCCGCGCGACCAACTTCTTCACGCCCAAGACTGCGTACGAGTACTCGCAGGCCAACACCCAGAATTTCACGGCCAACAAATATTTTGTTGCACCCAACCCGACGTACGGAGCGGAGCTGGTCTACCGTCTGACGTCGGGCACGGCCCGAGACACCACCAGGATACTGGTCACGAATATCAAGGGGGACACGGTTCGTACGCTGACGGGCCCCGGGGGAATCGGTCTGCACCGAGCCTACTGGGATCTCCGCGCGCGAGCGCGACCACTCGGGCCCGCGGGTTTGCGCGACAGCATTAACACGGCGCGTGTAAGACGTCAGCGTGCTGATTCGCTGCGCGCCGCGCGCGGCGCCGATACGACCGCCGGTGCTGGCAGGGCTGCGGCTGGCGGCAGGAGAGGGCAAGGCGGTCTTGGCGGCGGTGCGCCGGGCGAGATAAATCTGCGCCCCGCTGAAGGACCGATTGGAGGCGCAGCCAGTGGCGGCGGTGGCGGCAGTGGTGGCGGCGGCGGCGGATTCTTCGGCGGTGGCCGTGCCGGGAATGTCGTCGAGGCCGGCGACTACTGGGTGACCATCAATGCCGGCGGACAGATCATGCGGCAGGTTGTTCACGTCGAGAGGGTCGGCGACATCGTCAATGTCGACTTCGGGCCGGACGGGGGCGACGAGGACGGAGACCCCAACGATCCCTGAGCCGCGACGGTCTTCTCAATGCTGAAACACAAATGAAGACTACCTGCCTTAGGCAGGTAGTCTTCATTTCAGTTTCTCACTGCTTGTATATCGCCCCACCCTTCATCACGAAGCTCACCCGAGTGAGCTCGCTGATGTCCGCGATCGGATCGCCCTTAACTGCGACGATGTCAGCGAACTTTCCAGCTTCGATCGTTCCGAAGTTGTCGCTTTGATCGAGAAGCTGGGCGGCGACTGAGGTCGCCGACTTGATCGCCGCCATCGGCGACATTCCGTAGCGCACCATGTACGGGAATTCCTGCGCCTGGTTCTCCGTCCAGGCGTAACCGCCGACGTCGGTGCCATAGCTTATCATGACGCCCTTCTTGAGCGCCTTGCCGAAGGCTACCCGCTCGAGATCGACCATCTTCGGCCATATGCCGCCCCGTCCGGGCGCCACGTACACGCCGACGAAAATCGTCGGGCACCAGTACACCTTCTGCGCGACCATTCGATCGAGCAGATCGTCGGTCAGACCATCGCCGTGCTCGATCGAGTTGACGCCAGCCCTGAGCGCGGCGTCGATTCCATCCCATCCCATCGCGTGCGCCGCGACCTTCTTCCCGAGGCGGTGAGCTTCGGTGACGAGCATCTTTAACTCTTCATCGGTGAAATTCGGCCACGAGCGAAGCCGGCCATCCGGCGCGATATAGTACCGCCTGTCCGCGTAGAACTTGATCCAGTCCGCGCCGTACTTCGCCTCCTCTCGCACGGCTTTGCGGATTTCCTCCGGTCCGTCGACGATCTGGACGCCCTCCGGCATCTTGAGCTCCCACGAATAGCCAAGCAGGGGATAGGTGCCGGTGGTGGACATGGCGCGCGTGGAGACGAACATCCGCGGGCCCGGAATCACACCGCGCGCGATCGCGGTCTTCACGTCCACGTCCGCGTACATCGCCCCTTCGGTCTCGAGATCGCGTATCGCCGTGAATCCGCTCATGAGGGCGTTTCGCACCGCGGCCGTCGCGCGGATCGCGCGGTACGGAATGCTCTCCTTGAGAAGCTGCTCGTCGTAGTCCGCGCTGGTGATGTCGCCCTGAAGGAGCACGTGCGTGTGATTGTCGATCAGCCCCGGCAGAATCGTCGCTCCACCCAGATCGATGACTTGCGCACCGACCGGAATTCGCGGCTCGATTTGCGCGCGCGTTCCAACCGCCACTATTCGCTCGCCCTGCACGACCACCACGACGTCGTTCTGCACGACATCGGATCTCCCGTCGATCATGTGAGCGGCGCGGATTACGTACGAGCGGGCAGCCGGTTGTGTGGGAGTCTGCGCCGCCGCGAGGAGTGGAAGCGCGAACATGAGTGTCAGTGCTCTGGGGGCCATTTGCGAATTCGTGACAGGTGAACATTCGACGTGCGCGCGTCGCGATGCAGCGTCGGCCGCGCTTTACGCGTAGTTAGCAGAGAATAGCGCGCGATGTACACAATTCGCTATTGCAAAATCCTGTTTGTGGCTTAGTGTGGACGTGGCGTATAGTCATCTGTTTCCAGCATTCTGGTCGAGTGTACCAATCACGTTCAGGACCTTGAAACTTGACAGCACCCGTTCCGAGTAACTCAGATATCGAGCGGTTTGCCAACTCCGTCGATGTGCCACGCGAGCCCAGCGCGGCACACTACGAGGGAGCGACGCGCCAGACATCGGACCAGCGGCATGAGGAGTTGATGTACGCGTTCGAGGAGCTCAGCGTTGCCGAGGAAGAGCTGCGCGCGCAGCAGGAAACTCTCCTCGACACGTTCAACCTGCTCGAGATCCAGCGCAACCGCTACCGCACGATGTTCGATCTCGCCCCCGATCCCTATGTGGTTACCGACGACTCGGGGACAATCGAGGAAGCCAACGCGGCCGCCTCCGGGATGCTTGGATTGGCCGCCAAGCATCTGGTCGGTAAGGCCCTCGTCACGTTCATAGACGGGCGCTCCCGGTCAGAATTTCAGACGCAGCTCCACGCGCTGGGGAACGGAGTCCACGTCGAGAAATGGATGATCGAGACCATCGTGCGCGATGGACGGCTCGCCACCGTCGAGGCGACCGTCGCCACTCTCGAAACCCGCCCCGATGGAACGAGCACGCTTTGCTGGCTCCTTCGCGACATGAGCGCGCGACGCGAAACCGAAGAGAGCATGCAGGCACTCAACCGGTCGCTGAACGCTCGTGTGGCTCAGCGCACGCGCGAGCTGGAGCTTGCCCTCGAAGGCGAGCAAATCGCGCGCAGGGAAGCCGAAGCCGCAAATCGCATCAAATCGGAG
>DHJM01000097.1:0-7982 GCA_002404335.1 Gemmatimonadales bacterium UBA4720 | reverse complement strand
GGTGCAGCAGATCCTGGTGAATCTTCTGGCCAACGCGGTGAAGTTCACGCCGGTTGGCGGAGCCGTCGAGCTCGATTGGAGAGTGGAAGACGACGATCTGCGCGTGCGCGTTCGCGACACCGGTTCCGGCGTTCCGGAGGAAAAGCTCGATCAGATATTCGAGCCGTTCGTGCAGCTGCGCTCCCCCGGCTCGGTTCCGAGCGGAGGCACCGGTCTCGGGCTGGCGATCAGTCGCGATCTTGCGCGCGCAATGGGTGGCGACGTGACAGCCACCAGCACGCTGGGAGTGGGCTCCGTATTCACGCTCACCCTGCCGTTGCGCAAGCGCTCCGGCCACAAGCTTTCAGGCCCCAAGACCGGCAATTAGCTTTTGAGAGTGCGTTCTCCTCTCGCATCCCGGAGCTGACATTGCCGCAATCAACCGCCGCGCTCTACGACCTCGTCGAAAACCCAGCAGTCTTCATCAAACAGGACTGGAAGTCGTACACGCCTGACGACCACGAAGTCTGGGGCATGCTCTACGAGCGCCGGATGAATGAGCTGCGGAAGAACGGCAGCAGGATCTTTCTGAAGGGCGCGGATATTATCGGTCTCAAGCGAGAGACAGTTCCCGATCTTGCGGAAGTGAATCGCCGGCTGGCGCCGCCAACGGGGTGGGAAGCCGTGCCCGTCTCCGGCTTCATACCCGCCAAGGCGTTCTTCCAGTGCCTGTCGCTGCGAAAGTTTCCGACGACGGTGACCATAAGAACCCGCGAGCAGCTCGACTACCTGCCCGAGCCCGACATCTTTCACGACGTCTTCGGCCACGTGCCGCTCCACGCCGATCCGGTCTTCGCCGATTTCCTCCAGCACTATGGCCAGGTGGCCGCGGCCGCAGAGAACGAAGAGGACATCACGCGGATGGCGCGTCTCTTCTGGTTCACGGTGGAGTTCGGGCTAATCCGCGAAGACGGTCAGATAAAAGTCTACGGAAGCGGCCTCATCTCTTCCCATGGCGATGCAGCGAACGCCCTTGGCCCCAAGTGCGAGCGCCGGCCGTTCTCGCTGGACGCGGTTTTCAACCAGCACTTCGAGATCGATCACTTTCAGGACGTTCTCTTCGTGACCGAGTCATTCGATCAGCTGTACCAGGCAGTGGAAGAGGCGGGGCGGCGCATAGGTACGATTCGGTAGCTGGCACTTCGGGGCGTTGCGAACAAGGCAACTGAACGAGAGGTCAGCCTGAAGCGGGGCAGCTGATAGCTGCAAGCTTTACTACGTCGGGACGTTATCGGTGCCGGTCGGGGCACAGGCAACTGCCTGTGCCATCACGCCACTTGGTGGCGTCCCGACGTTCTTAGGCTGACAGCTTTCAGCTTTGGTCAGCTCAAGCTGACCTCTTGTTCAGTTGCCGTTGTTCTTTAATCGGCAGCTTTGCAGGATAGGGCAACGCTCGTCAAGAGTGTCCTACTTATGAAGAATGTCCTGCTAGTAGTTCGACGCCCGAACGCGGTCGAGCAGATCAACGAGCGTGTCGATCTCTGAAGGCGGAAGAACAGACACGGCCTGCGAATCCCAACGGTTTACCGGATCGTCCAGCTCCTTCAGCAGATCGAGACCCTTGGCAGTAATTCGACAGAAGACGCGGCGCCTGTCCTTGGGACAGGGAGTGCGCGCCACCAGCCCTTTTCGCTCGAGGCGGTCGACCAGGCGTGTCACACCCGGAGTCTGCTCAATCATGCGCTCGCCGATCGTCAGCGTCGGAATTCCGTCGGATCCGGCGCCGCGAAGGATGCGCAGCACGTTGTACTGTTGCGGAGTGATGCCGTGTGGCTCGATCACCTGCGCGAGGCTGCGCTTCATGGCATCGGCGGTGCGGAGAAGTCCCAGGGTGGCCTCTTGTTCGCGGGAGCGAAAGTTCTGGGAAGGCTTCTCGTCAGTAGCCATGGTCCAGTCTATGTACAGCCGGGACCTTGAGCAAGCAAATGCTGTCGCTCGCGCCCGAATGGCTGCCAAACGCCGGGTTTCCCCGCTTTCACGAGTCGGTTTGGCCTTAGATTGTTGGACCGCGAAACAGGCCCTTTTCCTGCCTCGCGGGTATTAATCCGGAATTCCCTCCGAACCCTGCCCCAGGAGTCCTGCGTGAATAAGATATTTGTCCCCGTTGTCGTCGCCCTGGCTGTCGCGTGCAATGGTGGTGGCGGCGACGGAACCGGTGTGAAAGCTCCGCCGAGCGACATCAGCACGATGGCTGTCGGCGAAGTGAGACTTCTGAATCCGTCCGACATCCCCAACGGCATCGACCTCCCCGCCGGCTCGGGCGCCCGCGACTATATAATCGTCGTTGGAAACACGAGCTCTGTTCACGACGTCGCGGCGAACTTCAATGTGAAGGCCGATAAATCGACTACCGGCGTGTTCGGCATCGAGGCGGCCGCCGATCTGGCGGCTCAGTCCAGCTTTCAGCTGAACCAGGTTCCACTGGCGCGGACGCCGCAGGAAGCCGTGGAGAACAGGGTCCGCGCATTCGAGCGCTCGAGGCTTACCCTGCGCTCACGGTCCACTCCGTTCGGCGGCTCACGGATTTCTGCCCGCCGCAGCGCTCAGGTTTCGCAGCTTACCCCACCGGCCATCGGCGACAGGATCAACGTGAACGTTCCGAATGCAGATTCCAGCGATCTCTGCAATAGCTTTTTCCAGACACAAGCAGTAGTCGCTTCGGTTAGTCAAAAGGCCATTCTCATGGTCGACACCCTCGATGGGCCGCCCCTTACGCTGTTCACCCAGGCACAGCTGGACTCGATCACGAACGAATTCGACAACATTACCTATCCCACCGACGCCGCATATTTCAACACTCCCACCGACATCGATAATGATGGCCACATCATCATGCTGTTCACCGGCCGGATCAACCAGCTCACACCGCCGGGCACCACGGGCGGCTTTGTTGGGGGATTTTTTTTCGCGGGTGATTTCTTCCCGCCCGTTGCCACTGCTCAATTGGGCGCCTGTGCAGAGAGCAACCAGGAGGAAATCTTCTATCTCCTGGCGCCTGATCCGACAGGAACAAAATACGGCAACGTCCGTAGCGCGAGCTCGGTGCGCCAGGGAACACGCGGCACAATCGCGCACGAGTTCCAGCACATGATCAACGCGGGGAATCGCCTTCAGAACCCGCTTGTGAACGACTTCGAGGCGACGTGGCTCGATGAGGCGCTCGCGCACTTCGCCGAGGACGCGGTCGGTCGCACTCAGCGCGGCTTCGGAGATCTCCAGACGCTGACGTTCAACGACGTCCTGCCGTGCAACACTCCCTGCTCGCAGGCCAACGACTTCAACGCGTTTTTCTTCCAGAACCTCGCGCGCCTCACCGACTGGATGGTCCAGCCCGACCATTTCTCGCCGATGAGCGGAATGGCCGACACGAGCCTGGCTGTGAGGGGAGCGGCCTGGGCGATCGTTCGCTACGGGGCCGATAATTACTCGAACGGATTGCCACGCGCCTTCACGCGGGCGCTCGTCGCGGGACCAGATACGGGAGTCACGAATTTCGTCGCCGCCACCAAATCCCCCATCGATACGGTGGTGAAGGGATGGCTCGTTTCGATGTACGCCGACCATCTTGGTATCGCGGGGCTCGACCCGAAGTACCAGTACCGTTCGTACAATTTCCGCAGCGTGATGCCGCCCGTGGCGAAGGCGGTCCTCAATCAACAGGTCGCGAGCTATCCATTGCAGATTCAGTCCGTCGGCAGCGGCAGCGACAACATCTCGGCGATGAACCGCTCGGGTACCGGGTCGTACTTCCGGCTGACGGTCGCGGCGGGCGCGGGGGCTAAGAACGTGAAGGTTCTAAATACTACCGGCACCGCCAACGCGAGCTTTACGGGCGAGCATATCTACGTTCTTCGCGTCCAATAGTCTGGATAGCTCTCATTTGGGCGTTGGGAGGTCGGAAGTCCCCAACGCCGAAGTCACGCGTCCCGGAGCGCCGTAACAGGAGTCTCGCGGAACACGTCGCGGCCGGCGAGTACGCCGATGAGCAGCGTCAGCACAACGATCACCGCCGCGATGCCCGCAACTGGCAAAATCGCCGGCGCGAATGGCGTCTTGAACATGTAGCGCACGACGGCCCAGCCGCCGGCCAGCGATAACAACATTCCAGTCAGCCCGCCCATCAAGCCGAGCAGCGAGTACTCGGCGAGAAGGATGCGGGCGATCTGGCCGCGCGTGGCGCCCAGTGTTTTGAGCAGCACGCCTTCTCGAATCCTCTCGCGCCGCGTTGCCGACACCGCGCTGAATAGAACCGGAATTGCGACAGCGAGGCTGAAGAGGGCCATGAACCGGATCGCGAGCGATACCCTCTCGACGATCTTGTCCACGGTGCGCTTGATCGCCGTGAGGTCAATGCTCGATACATTCGGGAATCGGTTCACGACTTGGCGCTGGAGGAGAGCGACAGCGGCGGGATCCTTCACCTGCGCGAGCAGCACGTACTGGTTCGGCGCCCCCTTCAGCGCGGGTGGCGCGAACACCACGAAGAAGTTGGGCTCGAACCGGGTCCACATGACCTTTCGGAGACTCATGATGCGCGTGGGGATCTCAACGCCCTGCACGTTCCAGGCGATGATGTCGCCGAGCTTGACGTTGAGCTCCGTCGCGATTCCTTCCTCGAGAGAGATCTCTCCGGTATCGCGCGCAAACTTGATCGCACTGTCGCTGAACCATTTGCCGGCAACGATCGTCTCGCTGGACGCTGGCTTCTCGCGATAGGTCGACCGGAACTCACGCCTGAGCGCCCACCCCGCGCGGCCACGCTGCCCGCGAGCAATCGGGGTCATGTCGCTGACGCGTTTCCCATTGATCGAGGCGATGCGCATGGTGACCACGGGTGCCAGCTGGACCACGTCGTGGCCTCCGCCCCTGACGATCGAATCGAGACCGGCCGCCTGATCCTGCTGCACGTCGAAGAAGACCACATTGCCCCGTGACTCGGCCGCTGCCGTCGTGAATCGCCGGAGAAGATTGTTTTGCACGAGAAATAGAGTGCTCACCAGAAACGCGCCGAAACCGAGAGCGAGTGTCACGGCGCGGGTCTGATTTCCGGGCCGATAGAGGTTCGCCACACCCTGTCGCACCACGTACGGCCAACGCGTTCGAAGTCCTTTGCGCGCGGCCCAGGAGAGAAGTGCCGCGCTGGCGGCGAGAGCGAGGATCGCAAGGCCGGTCGCCCCGCTCATCGCGAATGCCTGCCTGGTCGTTTGCGCCCGCGAGAGGGCGATGCCGACGACGCTCAGCACCATCGCTGCATTCACGACTATTCTTGGCGCATCCTTCCACCGCATGCGCAATACTTCGGCGTCGGTGTCGCGCCGCAGCGTCTGAAGCGGCGAGACGTTGCGGAGGGCGAGCAGGGGGCGCAGCGCAAAGATGAGCGCGATCCATCCCCCAACCACGAGTCCGGTGAGCACCGCCGAAGGCACCAGCGTTACACGTACATCGATTGGCAGATAATCGGTGAGCACGTGTGGAAGGAGAAACTGGATGGCCACGCCTAGCGCGGCACCAGCGGCAGCGCCCACCAGGCCCATCGCCGCGGCCTGCACGACGTAGATCGTCAGGACCTGACCGCTCGATGCGCCCAGACAGCGAAGCACGGCCACAGTGTCGATCTTGCGCGCGACGAAGGCGCGAACACCGCTCGCCACTCCAATCCCGCCAAGCAGCAGCGCCACCAGCCCGACGATCCCGATGAAGCTCGTGAGGTTTTCGATTGCATCCTCGGTCGCCATTTCGCTCTGCGTGACGGTGCGGACGCGCACCTGCTGGGCCTCGACACGCTTCTTGAACGGCGTGACGAACTTGTCGGGATCGACGCCAGCCGGCAGCTTCGCCAGTACCGTCCTTTCCGCGGTGCTTCCGAAGACCAATAGCTGTGTCTCGGCCACGTAGCGCGCGGGAATGAAGATGCGCGGGCCGAGCATCTCGGCGATGCCGGCGGCACCCGGGACATCCTTGATGGTCGCGACGATGGTGAAGGTGCCGAAGCCAAGCTTGAGAGTGTCGCCGACTCTGGCGTTGAGCGACGCGAGGAGGGACGGATCGACGATCGCATTCGCACCCTGCCTGAGGAGTGCCCAGCGTCCGGCCGGCTCCGTCACGACGCCGCCGTAGAACGGATAGTTGTCGGTGACGCCGCGCACCTGCGCGAAGCGGGTGCCGCTTGTGCGCGGAACCACAGCCATGGACGGGAAGGTCGTCACCCTGGCGAACGAAAGTCCGTGGCGCGCGAGCGAATCGAAGAGGGAATCGACCGCCGGAGGAATCGGCTTGGAGGAGTTGAACTGAACGTCCCCACCCATCAGGGAGCGCGATTGATCCTTCACCGACTGGATGATGTTGGCCGAGAAGGAGTCGATGGCGACAAGCGCGGCGACTCCCAGGGAGATCGACGACATGTACAGCAGCAAGCGCCGGCGGGCGGTGCGGCTCTCGCGCCAGGCGAGACCCCAGACGCTTCGCGACATGCCGATCACGGCCTGAGCTCGGCGGCTCGGCTCAACACTTCAGGGATTCTCACGCGGAGATCGTGGCATCCGCGCCGGTATCTTCCACGACGGCGCCGTCCAGCAGCCTGATCATGCGCGACGCCTTCGACGCGAGCGTGAGCTCGTGGGTCACCAGCACGATCGTGGAGCCGCCATCGGTGTTGAGCGACTGAAGGAGCTCGAAGATCCGTTGACCAGTCGCGTTGTCGAGATTTCCAGTCGGCTCGTCGGCGAAGAGGATCTTGGGCGAGTTCGCGAATGCCCGCGCGACCGCGACGCGCTGCTGTTCTCCGCCCGAAAGCTGGGTGGGAAAATGGTGACCTCGGCCCGAAAGCCCCACACGATCGATCAGGTCGCGCGCCCGCTCGACCGCGCCCGGCGTGCCACGGAGCTCGAGCGGAACCTGCACGTTCTCGAGGGCGGTGAGCGTCGGGATCAACTGAAAGCTCTGGAAAACGAAGCCGACTTTCTCGCCACGCAGTCTGGCGCGATCGTTCTCCGATAGCTTTCCGAGGTCGGTATCGTCGAGGAGCACAGTTCCGCGCGTCGGGGTATCAAGACCGGCGAGCAGTCCCAGGAGGGTCGTCTTGCCGCTGCCGGAAGGTCCGACGATTGCGACGAAGGCTCCCTGCGGTATCGTGAACGTCACGTCGCGCAGCACGGCGAGCTTCTGCTCGCCGCTCATGTATTCTTTGGTTACTTCACGGGCAATCAGCATGAACGAGGTTGTGTTTTGGCTTCACGGACGACGGGTGGCTCAGGCGGTCGCGCTCGCGTGCGTCGTCGCGTGTGGCTCGGGCGGAAATGCGGACAGTGCGAAGAATTCGAGAGTGAAGGATAACATGAGTGTAGCGAAGGGAGCGGGATCGCCCACAGCGGTGGATAGCAGCGCCAGTTCAATACGCACGCCAGTCGTTCTTTTCTTCGGCACGAGTCTCACGGCCGGGCTCGGACTGGATCCGGAGCAGGCATTTCCGTCGCTGATCGAGAAAAAAGCGCTGGCGGAGGGCGTTCCCATCAAGGTGGTGAATGCCGGCTTGTCGGGTGAGACGACCGCGGGCGCGGTGCGACGCATCGACTGGGTGCTTCGCGCACCGGCGGATCTGGTCGTGATCGAGGGGGGCGCGAACGACGCGCTTCGCGGTCTCGCGCCCGAGGATGCGCGCGCGAATCTCGAGCAGCTGATCGCCGCTGTGAGAGCGAAGCAGCCAGGGGCGAAGATCGCTCTGGTTCAGATGGAAGCACCCCCTAACTTCGGCGTGTCCTACACCAGGAGCTTTCACGCGATCTTTCCCGAAGTCGCAAAGAGGGAGAATGTCACGCTGCTGCCATTTCTGCTCGGCGGGGTGGCAGGAATTCCGCGACTCAACCAGCCCGACGGTATTCATCCAAACGTGACTGGCGAGCAAATCGTCGCCGACAACGTGTGGAAAGCACTCAAGCCCATAGTCG
>DHJM01000034.1:532-3999 GCA_002404335.1 Gemmatimonadales bacterium UBA4720 | reverse complement strand
TCGGTTAACTGCGCCTGATAAGCGTGAGGTCGGTCGTTCAACCTCTACCCAGACCCATTACTCCGGATAGTCGACTAGCACCGTGGGCGATGCTTAAGTCCTGGCACCGGACCGCGTAGCCTTAGTTACGACTCGAGCTCAGCACGCGCGCAAGTGTGCCGAGTTCGATGTTGGAGCCCGACAGAATTACGGCCACCGTCTTGTCCGCGAGTCGTTCGCCGAGCGCGATCGCGCCCGCCAGCCCCGCCGCGCCAGCACCCTCCGCCATGTTGTGGGTGTGACGAACCAAACACCGCAACGCATGCGCAATCTCGTCATCGGTCACCGTGACGAATCCTGCCAAGCCGTCGCGCAGCGCCGGCCAAGTCATCTTGTAAACGTTGCGAGTGGCGATCCCGTCAGCGAAAGTCGAGACGTTGTTACCAGCCACAGGCGTGCGTGCCATCCACGATCGATACGCCGCATCAGCGCCGGCGGCCTGCACGCCGTAGACTTTTACGTCTGGACGGAGGGCACTCATCACCGTCATCGCGCCAACCGCTTGCGACCCGCCCCCGATCGCCACCACCAGCGCATCGAGTCGCTCTGCCTGCTCGACAATTTCCAAAGCGAGCGTACCTGCGCCGGCGATGACATAACGATTGTTGGTCGAATGTACGAACGTCATGCCGGTTTCATCGCTCGATCGCTGCGCCTCCGCGAGCGCTTCGTCATAATCTCTGCCGTGCTCCAACAGCGTTGCTCCCAGTGCTCTAATCGCGGCGTTCTTTTGCGCGTTGTTATTGCGAGGTACAACCACAGTTGCGCGCGCGCCCAGTGCGCGCGCTGCGAAAGCAACTCCCTGTCCGTGATTTCCCGTCGAAGCGCAGATAACGCCTTGTGCTAGCTCGGTTGACGAGAGCATACATGCTGCGGAGAGCGCGTTACGCACCTTGAAGGCGTTGGTCGGCAAATGATTTTCGTGCTTAACGAGAATTCGGCAGCCGCCGCTCAGCTCACCGTCGAGCGTTGGATAGTTGCGTAGCGGCGTGGTCGCGACATATGGACGAAGCCGGTCACGCGCGGCGCGAACGTCCTCGAGTGTCACTGGCCATACGTCTTTCACAAAGACGTACCCCCAGTGGAGATGCGAGTTGCAACTCGCGCAAATGCAGGCTCCTCCCGCAAGCTGTCGAAAAGCGGATCATGTTGCATCCAGGTGAGCATGGTCGAACGTTCTGCCAGCGCACGCTCGAGCGCGGCGAGTGCGCGATCACGGCGTCGAAGTGCTTCCTCGAGGATGACGAAGTCGAAGGCTGCGATGTACTGATTGCGTGCCGCGACCGTGAGCTCTGCGAGGGCAGCCTCGGCTTCGCGCAGTTGGCCGTTCCGGGCATACGCGACTCCGCAAAATGCTACGGTCGTCAGCCTCCCGCTCGAAAGCCGACGTTCCTCGTCAAATACACGTGCCGCCTTCACGTTGTTACCAAGCGCCAAATGGGACAAGCCGAGCCATAGCAGCACAGGTGTGAAAGTCGGATCCATGTGAAGAGATCGCTCGCAAGCGGAAATAGCCGTGCTAAAGTCGCGTTTGTAGTAGTTCGCCATTGCTACAACCGCATTCATAATGAGGCCGAGCGGATCGAGTTCCTGCGCCGCGTACGCCTGGTCCAGTGCTTCGCTCAGGCGCCCGCGAGCAATCAGGAACTCGCTGTACCAATGTCGGGCTGAGGCGTAGCCGCGATTCAGCTGGAGCGCTCTGAGGAACCCTCTTTCGGCTGCGTCCCAATCCCAGTCGAAGCACATGTTGGCAAACGCAAGGGCATTGTGCGCCTCGGCTAGCTCATCGTCGATCGACAGCGCACGGGCGGCAGCTGCCTTTGCCGTCGGGAAGGCTTGTCTGGGTGAGGCCATACGATACCAGCCGATAAGCACATGGGATTCCGCGAGCCCCGCGTGTGCAGCCGCGTATTGCGGGTCGAGCATGATCGCGCGGTCAAAGCACTCGATCGCGCGTAACAATCCTTCGCCGCGACGATTCCAGTGATACCGTCCTTCGACGTACAGACGGTATGCATCGAGATTTTTTGTTTGCGCCTTTACGAGCTGAGAATCGGATGGACTTCGCAGCTTGACTTTCAGCGTTTCTACAATTGCGTGCGCGATCTCGTCCTGAATCGCGAATACATCATGCATCTCGCGGTCGAACCGTTCGGACCACAGATGATAACCATCACGCACATTTACAAGCTCCGCCGTGACGCGGAGGCGATTTCCGGAACGCCGCACGCTGCCTTCGAGTACCGTACTGACGTTGAGCTGCTCTCCAATGCGGCGGACGTCCGTATCTTTTCCTTTAAATGCGAACGCCGAGGTGCGGGATGCCACGCGTAATCCGTCAAGCTTCGTCAGCGCATTGATGATCTCCTCCGTTATGCCGTCAGCAAAATATTCGTTTTCCTTTTCTGGGCTCATGTTCGCGAACGGAAGCACTGCAATCGCAGGTACCGGATTCGATACAGAACGGAACACGGCGGGCATACCCACTGGGTGCGCCGCGGTGCTCGCCGTGCGGAGCGCCACTGCCATTTCGTCTGAAGCCAACCGTTCTGCTGGATCGCGCTCCAGCGCCTTGGCGATTATTGCCTCCACATCCGCCGGCACCGACGGGACGACTGTCCTAAGGGCTGGCGCTCCATAAGCCATTCGTTTTGCCATCACCGCCATGACGTTGTCGCCTTCGAAAGGTGAGCGACCGCTCAGCGTCTCGTATAGGACACACGCGAGCGAGTAGACATCGCTCCTACCGTCAAGGCTGCCACCTCCGGCAATCTGCTCGGGACTCATGTACGCCGGAGTTCCAATTGCCATTCCCGAAGAGGTGAGGCGCGGATCCCCGGCGGCGGTTATCGCGAGCGCGATGCCGAAATCAGTGACCACGGCGTGGCCGTCCTCGATCAGGATATTCGCCGGCTTGATGTCGCGGTGGATAACTCCGTGTTTGTGGGCATAAGCCAGCGCGTCGGCGACCTCTCCCCCGATGCGAAGAGCAACATTCAGCGAGAGCGGACCGTCGCGTTGAATTCGCTGTTGCAGCGTCTCTCCTTCCACGTACGGCATCACATAGTAAACGAGATCACCTGCTTTCCCGGAATCGTGTAACGGCAGGATATGCGGATGACGCAGCCTCGCCACCATTCGGATCTCTAGCATGAACCGCTCGACACCGAGGGATAGCGCTGGATTCATCACCTTGAGCGCGACCGGGCGCTCGTGCCTCAGGTCACGAGCGAGGTAGACCGTAGCCATAGCTCCACGTCCTAGCTCACGCTGGATCTCGTAGCGGCCGTGAAGCGCTTCGGAGAGAAGGTCGAAAGTGGACTGCACTGAGTTGTTAAAGGGGTTCGGCGCTCAGGCTAAACTACGACACGCCGGCGCAGCCGGAAAGGCATTGCAACGAGCATTCTTGCTGTCGATTCAGCTGTCGA
>DHJM01000034.1:0-378 GCA_002404335.1 Gemmatimonadales bacterium UBA4720 | reverse complement strand
CGGCGTTTGCGTTTTTGGGCCTTGCTCCTTGCGCGATGGTTCCGGATTCCGCATTATTCCAATAGTCGCTGGAATACTGGAGTAACCGATGAGCGTCCGTGCCTCGAAAGACCAGCTGTTCGCCGCCTGGGCCGATATCGCGAAGGGCCTCTCGAGCCCCAAACGGATCGAGTTGCTGGACGTACTCGCGCAAGGGGAGCGCAGCGTCGAGGCGCTCGCCGGGGAGACACACTTGAAGGTCACCAACGCGAGCGCTCACTTGCTCGCCCTCAAGCGCGCGCGACTCGTGGAATCGCGGAAGGAGGCGCAGTTCGTGTTCTACCGCCTCGCCGACGACGGGGTCGTCCGCGTGCTCCGCGAGATCCAGGCGCTGGCGCG
>DHJM01000043.1:0-4371 GCA_002404335.1 Gemmatimonadales bacterium UBA4720 | reverse complement strand
CCGGTTTTCTGATAGACCGCCCGTCAGGACGTTTGTATTGAAGGCCGGCAACGGTGGCGATCTCAGGATCGATCGCCCGGAGCAGAGCGGCGAGCAAGGTACGCGCGGAGGAGCGCGTCGTCGTCGTACTGGTTGCCGAGCCTGGGAGGATCCTGAAAGAAATCGGACATACGTTTCTCGATCTTTAACGCTCGGGTCGCGACGGTTGCGTCGCGGCGGTCAACGCATGAATGGTTATCGCGGTCACGTTTGGAGTCGCTCCCTCGGATGTAAGAGTGAGGCCCCGCGGGCCCGCCGTGGGAAAGATGAGCTCAGTGACCGACGTTTCGCCTCCCTGAGCCAGGATCTCGATCGACGACGCATCGAGCAGGAATCGAAGAGCGACATCACCATTGGTGATGCGTAGTGGCGCCTCATGACGCGTAGAGAAGTCGCGGTGGAACCCCGTCTGTCCGGAGCGGGCCCGATCAAGCACAAGCCTGTTGTGCGTGGGATCGAAGGTGAGTGATGTGCGTTCGCCCGCCGCCGTTTGGAGATTGACCGTGAAGGGATCCTTTCCGGTCACGCGACTGAAATTCATTTCAACATCCAGTAATTGGGGAAGATCATTGTGTGCAACGAGCCATCGGGCGGCGGCGGCAAACGTGCCGCCGCGAAACCGAAGGGGTGATGGCAGGCGCAGCTTCTTCAACTCGGTCACAGGTTTCTGGACGAGTCGCAAGCCATCGGGCGTACGGCGGAGCATGAGCTCCCGTGGCACCGTCATGGCGCTGCGCCACGGAGAAGTGGGGACGTCCTGCCCGTACAGCCAGTTGCTCATCCACCCGATCCAAACCCGACGCCCATCGGAGTTCGGGACGTCGTTCCATGAAACAGCGGCATAGAAATCCGGGCCGTAGTCCGCCCAGTGGATATCCTTGACGGCGCCATCCGCGACAAAGTGCTTGCCGTCGAACTTCCCCGTGAAGTACTGAGTGCCCGAACCGCCGGCGGGACCGCCGGGATTGATGTTCACGATGAGCACCCACTTCCTGCCTCCGTCCTCCACCGGGAGCGTGAACAGGTCGGGGCATTCCCACTGTCCGCCCGTCGCGCCGGCGGGACCGAACTCACTGACGTACTTCCATTGCTTGAGATCGGACGACGTGTAGAAATTAATTTTTTTCTCGTTCGGCAGCGCCACCGCCATCACCCAGCGGGAAGTCGCGTCGTGCCAGAACACCCTCGGATCACGGAAATCTGCCATGTGCAGATCGAGAACGGGGCCGGGCACTTTCGTCCACGTGCGTCCTCGGTCGTTGCTGAACGCAATCCGCTGGTCCTGCGTTCCTTCGCGATGGCCCGTGTAGATCGCCACGAGTGGCGGCTTGCCGTTTCTACCAAATCCGCTGGTGTTCTTCCAGTCCACCACCGCGCTGCCGGAGAAGATCATGATGCTGTCTTCCTCAGCGAGCGCGAGCGGCAGATGCTCCCAGTGGATGAGATCGCGGCTGACCGCGTGGCCCCAGCTCATGTGGCCCCATTTGTCGCCGTACGGATTGTGTTGATAGAAGAGGTGCCATTCTCCCTCGTAAAAGACCAACCCGTTTGGGTCATTCATCCAGTTCCGCTCAGGCGTGAAATGGAACTGCGGCCGAAATGCCTCGTTCTGCGCCTGAACGCCCGAGACGAGGGCGGAGAAAATACAGAAGAAGGCAGCAAGCGCGGCGAATGGCTTCATGCGAATTCCAGTAGGCTCGCTGGAAGCGGTGTGGTCGCGCCCGGTTGAGAGCAGACAAAGGAGGCGACGGCGTTGGCGTGTCGATTGATTTCCATGACTGGGAGGCCACGGAGAAAATCGAAGACGAGCGTGGCGGTAAAGGCGTCGCCAGCACCGACGGTGTCGACAACGGTCGTTGGAACCGCCGGACATTCCGATTCTTCACCGGCCGCGATGACGAACGCGCCGTCGCGGCCATGCGTCAGCGCGGCGAGACGGAGCTCGTAGCGAGTCATCAGCTCCATCAGTACGTCGCGGGGCGCCCGTGCCTTGATACCGCAAACCTCCGCGACGATCGGAAGCTCCTCGCCGTTCAGTTTCAGCGCTGATGCGATCTGGAGCGAACTCTCGATGGTCTCAGTGTCGTAAAAGTGCTGCCGCAGATTCACATCGAAGACCTTGAGCGCTGTTGGGGGGGTCGCTTCGACAAAGCGGCGGATGGTATCCCGCGAAATGGATGACCGTTGGCCGAGCGTTCCAAAGCAAACGGCATCACAGCGTCGAGCGAGTGATGCGCGCTGATCCGACCACGACAGGTGATCCCACGCCGTGTTGACGGCAAATTCATAGCTGGCCTGGCCCGTCGCGTCGAGTGTCACGAGCACGCGGCCAGTCGCGTGCTTCGGGTCGCGGGTGACGGACGCGCATTGCACTTCCCGCTGGCCCAGAAAATCCAGCGCCCGATCTCCCAATTCATCCGCACCCACCGCGCTCACCATCCAGGCTTCGGCACCAAGGCTCGCCGCGTGGCAGGCGAAATTGGCGGGTGCGCCGCCAAAATGCGCGGCGTCGGGATAGACGTCCCACAACACTTCACCTATTCCCGCAATTACGGGACGCGCGCTCATATCTCGACGCCGAGTTGTCTCTGGATCTCCTCGAGCGGCACGCCCTTGGTCTCCGGTACCATCGTTCTCACCCAGATGAGTTGGAGCACCATCATCCCGCAGAAGAAGAGGAAGATGTAGCCGGGCGCGAATGCGGTCACCATGGCAGGGAAAAACGAGGTGAGAAGCGCGGCGAAGATCCAATGTGTGGCGCTGCCCAGCGACTGGCCGGTCGCGCGATATTGATTGGGGAAAATCTCCGAGATCAGTACCCAGATCACCGTGCCCTGGCCGACCGCGTGCGCTGCGATGAATGCGAAAATGGTCGCTGGCACGATTGAGTAGTGCCGGGTAAAAAACGCCCACGCGCAGAGGCCGAGGGATGCGATGTAGCCGAAGGAGCCGATCGTGAGCAGCGTGCGGCGGCCAAGGCGGTCGATCAGCCAGAGGCCGACGAACGTGAACACGAGATTCGTGATGCCGATGCCCACGGACTGCAGCAGCGCGGCCTTGGCGCCGAGCCCTGTCAACTCGAAAATCCGCGGCGCGAAGTAGAGAATCGCGTTGATGCCGGAGAGCTGGTTGAAGAACGCGACGAGAAAGGCGAGCATGATCGGCACACGCAGACGCATTGACCAGAACCCTCTCGCGCTCGTCTGTCGCGTGGAGGCCGCAACAATAGCATCCGCTTCCGCCTCTATCTCCGCTGGCGATGCGGCGGGCTCGATGAGGCGGAGCACTCGCAGTCCGTTTTCGCGGTCGCCTTTTCTGGTGAGCAGCCATCGCGGACTCTCCGGAATGGCGAGACACATCAATGTATAAACCATCGATGGGAACGCCGCGACGCCGAGCATCCAGCGCCATGCGTTGGCGCCAATGCCGGCGAGCAGCGCGTTCGAGAGAAACGCGATGACGATGCCGAATACGATGTTGAACTGGAACATCCCCGCCAGTCGCCCGCGGTGCGCCGGCGGTGCGATCTCCGCGATGTAGAGCGGAGCGACCACTGTGGAGACGCCGATGCCGATGCCGCCGATGAAGCGCGCCGCGATGAATGCTTCGACATTCGATGCCAAAGCGGAGCCCACCGCGGAGCCGATGTAGAGCACACCGATCCACAGCAATGTGGGCTTGCGGCCGAACCGATCCGCCGGCCACCCACCGGTCAACGACCCCACCACGGTGCCGTACAGCGCCGCGGCCATCGCGATCCCGTGCACCCCGGCGCTCAGGCCCCACAGCCCCTGAATCGTCTGTTCGGCGCCAGAGATGACCACGGTATCGAAGCCAAAAAGAAATCCGGCGAGCGCTGAAGTGATCGCCCACAGGAGCAAGTGACCGTTCATCTGCGGCTGGGTTCCCCGGTGCGGCGTCGTCGGGCCGCTGGCCGCTTGAGCGAGGGAAGTATTCATGTGCGGTCTGCCCGGATTTGCGCGGTGCCCGTCATGGCCGACAACCTCCCTCTCCAGGTCTGAGACGGCGTATCGTCGCCGCCGACGCCGAGCGTTTCGGTTCCTCGAGCGGTTCAAACTTACAGCAAGCTGGGACGATGAGGGCTACACGCGCTTCTGGCGCGAGAAGTCCGTTCCATGGCAATACGGACGGCTCTATGTCATATCGATCGTTCCGTTGTAATAGAGGATCGTCCCACCGAGGCCCACGGCCCACACGTCAGAACGTGAGGCCGCCGGAGACCGCGATCGGTGTCAGACTGTTCGTCGTCGTGCCGTTCCCCAGCTCGCCCTGGGCGTTTCCCCCCCAACAATACGCGGCGCCGCTCGGCGT
>DHJM01000067.1:4313-6552 GCA_002404335.1 Gemmatimonadales bacterium UBA4720 | reverse complement strand
TTCGCGTTGAGCTCGCGGTTGAGTCGCTCGAGAACATTCAAGTTGAAAGCAGCGGTAACACCCTGGGAATCGTTGTACGCCCGATTTATGACCGCTGGATCCTTGATCAGATCCGCGCCCAGCAAAAAGCGGTCGGTCGGGCCCATCTCGCCCGCGATGTGCGACAGCAGTCGGATTGCCTCCTCGCGCGAGAAATTTCCGATCGTGCTCCCGAGGAAAGCAACGAGCGTCGGACTCGCGACCGGCGGCAGCGCGAAGGGCTCGGTGATGTCGGAGACAACCGGCATGATCTGAACGTCCACATAGTCGGCGCGCAGCTGGATGGCAGTGGCTTTCAGAAACTCCTTGCTGACATCGATCGGGACGTAGCACTCCGCGCATCCACTCGAACGCATCTCGTCGAGAATTATGTGCGTCTTGGTCGCGCTGCCGGCTCCCAGCTCGACGAGGGAGCACGGCCGCACCGCCGCGATGATCTCGGCGATCCGCTGCTCCAGCAGCGATCGCTCAGCGCGCGTCAGATAATACTCGGGGAGCTGAGTGATCTCCTCGAACAGCTCGGAGCCGCGCTCGTCGTAGAAGTACTTGGGCGAGAGCTGCTTCGGCGATCTCGCGAGTCCATGGCGCACGTCGCGCACCATCGGCAGGTGCGGACGGTGTACCGTGTAGGAAGGAGTGCCGCCGACGATGTCGGAAAGACGATTGTCGTTCTTCATCCGTCCTGCGCGCAGCGGAATCCGCTGAAAATCTGCCGCCTGATCGGGTAGTCCCAGTTCCTGAAGGTGCTGCGGATGGCACCCGGCCGCGTGGCCCAGGAGCCGCCTCTCAGGACTTTGTAATCGGGACCGAAGAACTCTGCCGAGTATTCCTTGTACGGAAAGCTCTGAAAACCGGGATAGCCGTTGAAGTCGCTCGATGTCCATTCCCACACGTCGCCGATCATTCCATAGCAGCCGAGCGGGGAAACATTGCGATCGTAGGTGCCAAGCGGTGCGGTGTCGAAGGCGAGCTGGTCGATGTTGGCGGACCGCGCATCGGCTGGGGAGTCACCCCAGGGAAAATT
Organism: Gemmatimonadales bacterium UBA4720; assembly: GCA_002404335.1. Classification (GTDB taxonomy): domain Bacteria; phylum Gemmatimonadota; class Gemmatimonadetes; order Gemmatimonadales; family Gemmatimonadaceae; genus UBA4720. Next base: position 5,489 of record DHJM01000067.1, on the reverse strand, counting down.
CTGCGCGCGCTTCGTCGATGGATTCCAGGACGCCGCGGCTTCCCACTCGAATTCGCTCGGAAGCCGCTTGCCGGCCCAGGTCGCGAACGCTTCTGCTTCGTAGTAGCAGACGTGGCAGACGGGGCGCGTGAGATCGAGCGGACGCTCGACGTCCATCGTTCTGGTAATCCATCCCTCGCCTGCCCTGCTCCAGTACTTGGGAGCCGCCGCCCCGGTCTCTGCCAGCCATCGCTGGCCGCCGCTGGACCAGAATTCTGTTCGCTCGTACCCCTTTTCCCTGACGAACTCCAGGTATTGCGCGTTGGAGACAGGGAACCGATCGATCAGGAATGGAGGCAGATCGATCAGATGCTCCGGCCGCTCGTTGTCGTAGGCCGCGCTCCTGTCATGTGTCCCGGTCGAAACTTTTCCGCCCCCGAATGACACCATCTCTGGCCCGGCGGGCGAGCGCGCGGCGAACGAAATCTGTCTCGGAGCGCGATAAGGCTTCCCCTTCTTCAGCTGCAACGTCTGAAGAATCGTCTCGTTGTGCTGGTACTCGTGCTGAAGAACCATGTTGTAGACATAGCCATCACGCAGCAGCGGATTCTCCTCGTCGAACTCCACCGACTCGAGGCGATCAATAACGCGACCGCGAATCTCCCGGAGCCGCTTCGTCATCTCCGCCAGAGTCGGTAGCGCGAGCGAGGCGCGAGTCGCACGGGGATGCTCGAACGGGTTGTACAAGCCCGGCATCTCGGAGAACTCGATCGGGCCGTCGAGATTCTGCGTGAGCCAGAGCTCCTCGAAGTGCGCGATGTGTCCGACGTCCCAGATGATGGGACTCATGAGCGGATCGTGCTGCTGATGCAGATCCTCGTCCGACAGCACGGAGATGAGCAACAGCGTTCTTCCGCGCGCCTCGGTCAGGAGGTCCGCGATTTCCTGCTTTGAGGGAGGAGCAGAGGAGGGTGCGGGTATTGTGAGGCGGGAGGCGGTCATGGAAGGAGAAACGCGGTCCGGCAACAAATTCAATGATACTGCCGTCGCCGAAACTTGCCAGCCGGGGCCGGGGCTGGCTACACTCCTGTCGCACCGTCCTCATCCGGAACACACACGAATGGCCGAGCAGAGAATTGCACTCGTTACAGGCGGCAACCGCGGAATTGGGCTGGAGATAAGTCGCCAGCTCGCGGG
>DHJM01000067.1:1104-4195 GCA_002404335.1 Gemmatimonadales bacterium UBA4720 | reverse complement strand
CGTTACGGGCGAATCGTCAATCTCTCGAGCAGCATGGGCTCGCTCACTGAAATGGGCGCGGGATACATTGCGTACAGGTTGTCAAAGGCCGGCATCAACGTAGTCACTCGAGTGATCGCGGCCGAAACGGAAGGAATGGGAATTCTGGTGAATTCAGTCGACCCTGGATGGGTGCGGACAGCAATGGGCGGGCAAGGCGCCACTCGCAGCGTTGAGAAGGGCGCAGAGACGGTCGTATGGCTCGCAACCCTTCCTGACAACGGTCCAACGGGCTCGTTTTTCCGCGATCGCAAACCGATCGCGTGGTAGAATTGCACTCGTCATTGTTCACGAATAGGTTTTCGGTCGACGCGTAACATGCCGAATCCCAGCGAAATTCCAGTCACCCTATCGGGTCGTCACAGCCCGTTGATCGGCTTCTTCGAGCGGGTGCCCATCATAGCAGGTGGCACTGTAGCCATCCTCGGCGCAGCGGCGCTGGTGGGTTGGGCGTTGAATATTCCCGCCGTCATCACGCCCACGACGGGCGGCTATCCGATACTTCCGCTGATGGCGGTGTGCTTCGTTCTGGCGGGTGGCGCGCTGACGATGGCGGCACGTCGGGATCGGACTGCAACCATCGATGCGATTCAGCAAACTCTCGCCGCGCTAGTCGCCACGATCGCCGGGCTCACACTGTACGAGTATCTTCGCGGCAGCGAATCCGGGTTTGACCTGTTGCTGTTCGGGGACAAAATCAGGCAGATCTCGAATCATCCTCCCGGCCGCATCGCGATAAATAGCGCCGGCAGCCTCCTGCTCTTCGCGCTCGCGCTCCTCTCGATCCCCCACGATCAACGCAGGCAGGATCTCCGCTCGCAGATGTTTGCGACGCCGGCTCTTCTCATCGCGCTGCTTGCGATCCTCGGCTATCTGTTCGGTGTCAAAGGGATGTACAGCCTGTCACAATCGTCGGGCATGGCGCTGTGGACGGCGATCGGGCAGCTGATACTCGGCGTCGGAATTCTCGTCACGGTGAGAGATCGCGGCGTCACGGTGCTCCTCCTGGACGACGGCGCAGCGGGCGTGCTGACACGGAGACTTCTGCCGGCCGCGCTGCTCGCGCCTATCCTGCTTGGTGTCATCAGGATACTGGGTGAGCCCTCCGGCTTCTACGAGTCTGAATTCGGCGTGTCGCTGTTCGCGGTCGGCAGCATCATGACGTTCGTCGGGCTGGTGCTCTGGTCGGCCCGGGTTCTTCGCAACACCGACAAGGAGCGCGTCGATCTGCTCGCACTCGAGCAGCAGGCGCGCGCCCACGCGGAGAAAGCTCGGAGTGAAGCCGAAGTAGCGCGCGCGGAGGCCGAGCGAGCGAACAACAGCAAAACGGATTTCCTCGCCGTGATGTCGCACGAGCTGCGCACTCCGCTCACCGCGATCATGGGGTATGAGGAGCTCCTGTCCGACGGCATCACGGGCCCGGTGACGGAGCTTCAGCGGCAGCAGCTCGGAAGAATCAACGCCAGCGCTCGTCACCTGCTCGGACTCATCGACGAGATTCTGACATTCGCCCGCGTGGATGTCGGGCGCGAGCGCATACGGTGGGAATCGATGTCGGTCAATCACACCGTCGCCGATTCGGCCGCGCTCGTCGAGCCAATGGCCGCGGCGAAGAGCATCGATTTCATCGTCGACCTGCTCGAAGAGGATCAAGCCATCCAGACTGACGGCACGAAGCTGCGGCAGATGCTCGTCAACCTTCTTTCCAACGGTATCAAGTTCACGGAGAACGGCGAAGTCAGGGTCGGCTGCGCCGTGAGAGATGGAATTCTCGAGGTGAGCATTGCGGACACTGGTGTCGGCATTCCAGCCGAGAATATCGAGGAAGTGTTCGAATTGTTCTGGCAAGCAGAGCAGACCGCCACGAGGAAAACGGGCGGCACCGGATTGGGGCTGAGCGTGACCCGAAAGCTCGCGCGACTGCTTGGAGGCGACGTGACCGTCGCGAGCAGGGTGGGAATGGGTACGACGTTTCTGCTGACGCTACCGATGAAGGCGCCGGCGGGCGCGACGATTCGCCGCCGCGACACGCCAACGACGCCGACGGGTCCTGTTCGCGCGCTTCACATCTAGGGCGACCGTTCTCCTCCGTGGTGCGAACCTTGTAGCTCGCTCGGGCATGAGATCAACGCCCGATCAGCAGGATCCAGATTGGCCGCGCTACCCCGAAACGATTCTCAGTTTCTCGACCAAGCCGGCGGTGGAAATCGATCTGCGTGAAATACCATCCGAGCGCGCGATCGCGGACCTGAGCGCGGCGGGGTTTGGACGACCGTTCGCGGTACTGACTGCATTCGATCCCGGCGGGCGGGATCTTTCACGGGCGGAGAACGAGAGACGGCGGACCAAGCTCGATGCGCGGCTTAGAGCTGGCGGATACAAGTTCGCGCCTGTGGACGCGTGCTCGCCCGATCGCGCTCACTGCGAGCGAAGCGTCGCGGTGGTGATGTCGCAGCAGAAGGCGATCGAGCTGGCACGCGAGCTGGAACAGGTCGCGATTTTCTGGTTTGACGGGAAGCTGTTCTGGATCCTCGGCGTCATCGTGGAGGCGGATCCTCTCATGTTGCCGCGCAGCTCGTGAAAATCCTAATTGCAAACTGCCCGGAGCCATCAGCTTACAAGCCGACAGCCCCGGGCAGGTAGTCTTCACTTGCAGTTAGAAAACTCAGATCAGGGGTTTGTACCTATATCCGAACACCCCGCCCTTCGCCGACGTGATCTTGAACGCCCCGGACTTCTTGGGTGCCACCGGTCCCACTGTCGCGGTCTCTGTCGAGACCACGGCCCCGCTCTTGTCGAGGAAATCGATGTTCACGGTGTAAGTCTTCGTCGTCGTCCCGCGGTTCTCGATCGTTCCACCCAGCATCGTCTGGTCCGGGCGGCGCGTGAACTCCGTTACCGCGAACTTCACCAATGCGTTCTCCGACTTGGCGTTGAAGTACACCAGCGAATCCGTGTAGATCTTCTGTAGCTTCTTGTCCTTCGTTCCCTTGTACAGGCCCTGGTACGCGAAGGCGTACAGCAGTGGATTGTCGGGGTTGCTCGGATCGAG
>DHJM01000067.1:544-897 GCA_002404335.1 Gemmatimonadales bacterium UBA4720 | reverse complement strand
TTCTGCGTGAGCGCGGCATCGAAGAGCTTGATGGCGTCGGCCGGACGTATGTTGCGGGTCGCGACCACGCCAGCGTGCACCAGAGAGATTTCTCCGTACTTGGATGGATTGGCGAGCATCGGCGCATAAATCGTGGGTACCGATGCGCTGTCGCCAGCCTCCATGTACATCCGCGCCGCATTGTCAATCGCGTCGGCGAGGAGAAGATCATTGTTCGCCACCGCGATATAGTCCTGCCACGGCTTGATTGCTTCCTTCGCGGCGGCGCGCTTGGCGGCGCCGGTTGCTGCATCTACCCTGTCGGAACCGGCCGATGCGATCTCGTACATCGTCTTCGTGCGAACATCCGCGTA
>DHJM01000067.1:0-342 GCA_002404335.1 Gemmatimonadales bacterium UBA4720 | reverse complement strand
CTTTGCGCAACCGAGCCGAGGACCGAATAGGCGTACGGCGCGTGACGGTCCAGCACCAGAGATCTCTTGGCCAGTGCTTCCGCCGAATCCAGCTGTCCCGCGTTCATCGCGGTGATTGCTCCGTTGAGCGCGTTGAGCCACGGCTTCTGCTGGCGCCACCCCGTGATGGTGACCACGCATTCAGGCGAGGCCTTCTCGACGATCGAAAATGCGGAATCGGCGGCCACGTACAGGTCGATCGTGCCCGTGGGGTTCGTCGTCAGTCCGAGGGTGCTACGTGGCACGACGCTGGCAGCGTTCGGCTGCATCAGAAAAATGATGTAGGCCGCGCCGCGCAGATAA
>DHJM01000059.1:22943-24375 GCA_002404335.1 Gemmatimonadales bacterium UBA4720 | reverse complement strand
CCCTGCGGCACCGTCACTCCTTCTCCGCCCTCGATCATCTTGACGAGCCGGTCGGCGAGCTGAACGCCGCGACGCTGTATTCCAACGATGATGAGATCGTCCGTGCCGTGGTTGAGCTCGACAATCTCCACCGACATGCGCTTCAAGGTGCGCTCGACGGCCCGGGCGTCGAGGACCGTCGTGGTTTTCGTAGCCATTGGGCCTCAATATGGCTTGTCGTAGCGGCTAATTGAAGGACATTGTGCAACTGCAACGGCAACGAGACTATTTTTCACTGATGCTGGCTGAACTATTGAAGCTGTTCGTCGGAAACCGCCAACCGGACACCTCCACCAGCCACGAGGTGTTCGGGATTCCCGTGGTCGTCTACAATACGCGCCCCGACATCGACACCAACGCGGTTATTGCGCGCCTTGAGCGCAGCGTGGCCCTCATCCAGCGGTACGTACCGCACCATTTCCGACATCTCAAAAGAGATTTCGCCTATGTCGTGGTACAGCGTTTCGCCTGCCGCGGAGCCTACTTCCACGCGGAGCGCGCGTGTCTGGCGGAATTGACATTCACCGTGAACCCGGACTTCTCCGACGCTGAAGTCGCGGCGACGATCCTCCACGAAGCGATGCACGCCCGTTTGCACGCGCTCGGGTTCCCGCTCGAAATGGATGACCGCGCGAGGCAGGAGCGCTTCTGCCGCCGAGCGGAGATCGAGTTTGGGATGCTGGTTCCTGGGGGAGAGCGGGTCGTTGAGCGAGCGCAGTGGTCGTCCGACCTGTCGGACGAGGAGGTTGCCCCCGAGATTGACCCGCGTCTCGCCGCTCAGAGAATCGCTGAGGTCGATCGCGCCGCACTGGGAAAACGGAGCTAGTGGCTGTAACTACCTGATCTCGACCCCATTCTCCCGCTCGACCATCTTGACGGCCTCAACGTGGTCCGCCTCTTCGCCGAGTAGCTCGCGCGCCTCGTGAAACCGCTCGGCTGTGAGCGAAATCAGCGGAGTCCGAACCTTTAGATCATCGGCCATCATCGCGGCGATGCCGATGTCCTTTTCCAGCAACGCCAGCCGGAAGGTCCTTGGAAACGCCCGGGTGATCACCCGTTGTGGGATCAGGTTCTCCGAGCTGTTGGACCGCCCGCTCGACGCGTTGATTACATCGAGCGCCACCTTCGGGTCCACGCCCTCTTTCACCAGCACGGCTAGACCTTCGGCCGCCGAGAGAATGTGAACGGCGAGCAGGGCGTTGTTCACCGCCTTGACGGCGTCGCCAGCTCCCACCTCTCCCGCGTGGACGATTTTCTTTCCAAATGCTTCAATTACCGGCCGTACGCGTTCGAATACGGCGACCTCACCGCCCCACATGACGGTCAGCGTTCCGGATTTCGCCGCGGTCGTCCCTCCGCTCACCGGAGCGTCTATGAAATCCACTCCGCGTCC
>DHJM01000059.1:18907-22792 GCA_002404335.1 Gemmatimonadales bacterium UBA4720 | reverse complement strand
TCCTTTCCGCAGGCTACCGAGCATTCCATTCTCGCCGTGAAGCACTGCCTCCACCTCGATCGACGAAGGCAGGCACGTAATCACGACGCTCGCGTCGCGCACCGCGTCGGCGGGCGTCCGAGCCNNATCGCGGAAATGTCAGCGATCAACTTGCTCGACTTGACGCCATCCGCGATGCCGCGCGTCAGCACCACCAGCACGTACGGCTTTCTTCCCGCTGGGTAGACGATCGCCGCGTCGTGGGAGACCGCGGTTATCTCGCCCGTCTTGTGAGCCACCCGCGTTCCCGGCGGCAATCCCGCCGGAATCTTTTCGTTAAACTCCTGCGCCATGAGAATCCCGAGCATCTCGCGCGTCGCGGTGGGAGACGCAGCCCGGCCCTCCTCGATCGCGCGGAGAATGATCCCCAAGTCCCGCGCCGTCGTGGTGTTGTTGAGACCCTTCTCGAAGGCCTTTCCATCCTCGACGCCACGGAGCACCTGGATCCGCTCTGCTCCGAGCGAGCGCATGGTTCTCGTCACCGCGTCCGCGCCAACGAGCGTGATGAGCGTGTTCGTCGCGAAGTTGCTGGACCGCGTGATCATCAATCGCAGCAGTGTGTCCACGCGTACACGCTCACCGATGCGGTGATAAAGCGTCGTATCGCTGTCTGAGCTGGAATCGAGCGCATACAGCGAGCCATCCACGATCGAGGCGAACTGGTTCACCAGCAACAATCCCTGATTCATTCGGAACGAACCCGTGTTCGCGCGCCGAAAAAGCTCGACCATCACCGGCACTTTCATCGTGCTGGCGGCGTGAAAGCTCGAGTCAGCGTTGAGAAAGAGCGTGTCTCCGGACGCGAGGTCAATGTAAGCAAGCCCGACCTGAACGCCGGGCTCAACCGCGATTCGCGCCTGAATCCGCTCGAGCATGGAATCAGGCCTCTGAGCAATTGCGATGAGACCTGCCGCCAACAGTGTCATCACTTCGAGGATCCTGCCATCACGCGCGCGCGGCCGAGCTCACCGTCGGATTCCCCGCCGGTTGCACCTCTGCCCAGATGCTCTCGTTGTGCTGATCCTTGAGAAAGACCGAGCCGACGATGACGGTGATCAGGGCGACGACGATCGGGAACGCCAATCCCGCGTAGATGTTTCCGGTGCGCGCCACCAGGCTGGTGGCGATGATGGGAAGGAAACCGCCGAACCAGCCGTTGCCGAAATGGTAAGGAAGGGACATCGAGGTGTACCGTATCCTGGCCGGGAACGCCTCGACCAGAAACGCCGCGATTGGGCCGTACACCATCGTCACGAACACCACCTGGACGAAGACCAACCCCGTGAGCGCTACCGCATTCACCGGATTGGAGTAGAACTTCATCGCATGATAGATCGGCACGTAGAGCACGGCCGCGAGCAGGTTGCCGGCCATCATGATCTTCTTGCGTCCGATCCTGTCAGAAAGACCGCCGAAGAACACGAACAACGGTGTGCCGAGTAAGAGGGCGACTGCTACACACACGTACGAAGTGACCAGCGGGACTTGCAGAACCCTCTGCATAAAAAGCAGCGCGTAGAACTGTCCGGTGTACCAGACGACGGCCTGCCCCGCAGTAGCTCCGAACAAAACCACAAAAAAGACCTTCCAGCGAGACCAGGTGCCGAAGCTCTCCTGAATCGGCGCACGCGACGTCTTCCCGGTCTCCTTCAGAATGGTGAACAGCGGCGACTCACGAAGCCTGATCCTGATGTAATAAGAAATCAGGACGAGCAGGAGCGAAAGAATGAACGGGACGCGCCAGCCCCAGATCTTGAACGCATCTTCGCCGACGGCGCTCCGGACGATCAGGATCACCGCCAGCGAGAGGAAGAGTCCGAGCGTCGCGGTCGTCTGGATGAAGCTCGTATAGTATCCGCGGCGTCCATCCGGGGCATGCTCAGCGACGTACACGGCGGCGCCACCGTATTCTCCTCCCAGGGCGAGTCCCTGCAGCAGGCGAAGAATCACGAGCACGATCGGCGCGGCAATTCCGATGCGATCATAACCGGGCAAGAATCCAATCGCTGCTGTGGAGCCACCCATGATCAGAAGCGTCGCGAGAAACGCGAACTTCCTCCCCGTCCGATCGCCAATCCGTCCAAACACCAGCGCGCCGAATGGCCGAACGGCGAAGCCGACCGCGAAGGTCGCTAGCGTTTCCAGAAAAGCCGCGGTCGGATTCCCACCCGGGAAAAACTGCGTCGCGATAATCGTGGCGAGGCTGCCGAAGATGTAGAAGTCGTACCACTCTATCATCGTGCCGACGGACGAAGCGGCGATCACCTTCCAGATCCCGCGAACGTCGCCGGCTGCGTGAGCAATCGCGCTGGAAGACGCGCTGGAATTGGGCGCGACGGATGTCATTGCGAATTGTTCCTCGGAATTCTGGCGTTGAATTGGATCACGGTATCCAGCCACGGCTCCGATATGAGTCCGTGGCGAACGTCTCATAGAGCCACGATCGAAATGCGCGCAGCCGGTCCTCCGCGTTGCTTCCTGGGTTCAGGCCGGATCCGCGAACGGCCGCCGGGACACACACGACTTTGAAACCGACAGCCTCGAAAGTAGCACAGGCCCTTCGCGTGTGCAGCGGCGAGGTGACCACCGCCAGCGTTTTCCAGCCGTTTGCGCGCGCGATTGCTCGCATCCTCAGCGCTTCGGTGCGTGTCGTGGTAACCGAATCAACGAGAATGGTCGGCGTCGCCGCACCTGCGAGGGCGATCACGCTCTGGAGATCTGCCGAGTCCGATACCTGGCTCGTGCCCAGGGTGCGCCGTTCCATGGAAATGAGCATCACCGGCGCGAGCCCCCGCCTCGCGAGCATGAGTCCACTCAGTAGCCGGTCGAGAGTCTCGCCCCGCATCATGCCGTCGGGCGTGATCCCCATGGACAGGACAGCAATCGCGTCGACACGGGTGGGAATGGAATCGCGTCGGATGAGCGGCCGTGCCGCCGCCGTCACGAGCGGAGTGTAGGCCACAGCGATGCAGACAAGCGCAATCACACCCGCGGCAATCGAGAGCAGTGGCCGGAGGCGTGTGGGGCCAAGCGCCGCTCCAATGAGCGCCGCTGGAATGTAGAAAACGAGATCCGGCCGGCGAAGGAGCTGTTGCACGCCCAGAACGTGTGCGGCCACTGCGCAGAGCGTGCCGAGAATAGCCCCGATGAGGGCGTGACGGGCTATTTCTTTGGGATCCCAGGCTTCCTGCACAGCGCCAATTTAGCCGCGCCGACCAACGAGCCGCGACTGCGCGAATTGGCGAGCTGAGTAACTACTTCTTCGAGGGCCGGCTCGGATTCGAGGCCGAGATGCGCTCAGCCGCGGTTTTGAGCGCGCCTTCGATGACGACCGACTGCTCCCGGACCACCTGCTGCGCCGTCGTCACCACACCGGTAGCAACGTGCAGAGCGGCGGTCTTGATCTGGGGATCGGACGCAATCCTCGACGCTAGAGCCTGTACCGCGGCACTCAGGTCGTCGAGCGACTTCTGGAGCTCGGGCGACGGCTTGAACGAAACCGAATCAGTGGCACGAGTCGCGGACTTGGCTGGCGTGGCCTTGGTCGTAGCCTGCTGCGAGCGTGCCGCGGATGTCACGGCGAGTCCAATCAGCAAAACCATTAAAAGAGCGATGCGTTTCATCGTGAATATCTGAAGTGAGCTCGGGAGCTCGAGTGACGCGTCGTGAGCGATACCCCACGATAGCCAGAAGGATCTGCCGGCGAAACACTCAATTCCCGCGCCACGGTAATTTTTTGGGTAGTCAACATGCCTGAATACGTCGCAGAGCTTCTCGAGGCAACCCATGGGGCCACGCCCATTCTCCGGGAGATGAGCGAGGAGCGGTCGCGCCTTCGCCCGGGAC
>DHJM01000059.1:14945-18795 GCA_002404335.1 Gemmatimonadales bacterium UBA4720 | reverse complement strand
GTGATCTGCCGCTTGTCGCTTCCGTCCGCATTCATGACCCACAAGTCCATTTTGTTCGGCCGCACCAGTCGCTGCGCGAGCAGGTCCTTGTAGGTGGCAATCTCCGCCGCGGTCTGCGGATGGTTGGCCCGATAGACTATCCGCTTGCCGTCCGGAGACCACCACGGTCCTCCGTCATAACCCAGCTGATGCGTCAGCTGCTTCAGGCCGGTTCCGTCGACGTTCATCACGTAAATGTCGAGGTCGCCATCCTTGAGTGACGTGAATACGAGCTTCTTCCCGTCGCTCGAGAGCACTCCCTCGGCGGTATATACGCCGAACCTGGTGAGGCGTCGGAGACGCGAGCCGTCAGCGCGCGCGGTGTATATGTCGAATGGATCGAGACGCCAGACGTAGCCCTTCGACGGATCCGGGCGAGGAGGACAATCCTTCTCGAGCGCCGCGCTCGATGCGAACAGGATGCGGCGGTCGCCGTTCATGAAGTAGCCGCAGGTCGTCTTGCCGAGGCCATTCGAGGCCCGCAGGATGTGCGAGCCATCGATGTTCATCAAGTACTGCTGGTCGCACGTTCTTCCGTCGCGTGTGCTCTGAAAGATCAGGCGCTTGCCGTCGTGGCTGAAGTAGGCTTCGGCGTTCTCGCCGCCATTGGTCAGCTGCCGAATGTTGCGGAGATGCCCTTCCCCCGGCTCGGACGCGATTTCAGCGGCAGGAGACGCTTGTTGCGCCATCCCTCGCACAGTGGCCGTGAGGAGAAGAGCAAGGATGATCTGAAGTTTCAAAGTGGCGTTCATGGGTCTGGAATTGTAGCGCGATTGATTCGAGCCGATTTTCGTATGAGCCAAAATACAAGCATGGACGTTCTCGCGGTGGCACCTCCCCTCCGCCCGGCGCCGGTGAATCCAACCTTTTGGTATCTTCCGCGGTCTAAGGTTGAACGCGCAAGTGGTGTCTGGCTCCTCGAGTCTGCCTGCAGAAACGAATTTCACCCGTCGGAGTTCTCATATGCCCGCTCGCCCGTCGGCTGCATTTCTTCGGTTCGCGTTTCTTTGCGCGCTCTTCACTTTCGCTTCCCCAGCCCCCTCGGCGGCGCAGCAGACAACCCGGTCCCAGACTGACCCCCGCCCTGTAGCGCAGGCGACCCTTCGACAGGGCGAGATCGTTATCGACGGCCGGCTCGACGACGCCGCGTGGGCGGCGGCGAACCCCATAACCGAACTAGTACAGGCAGTTCCGGACGAGGCGAAGCCTCCCAGCCAGAAGACCGAGATTCGCATTCTCTATGATGCGAGCGCGATCTACATAGGGGCCCGAATGTTCGATTCCCTGGGTGCCAAGGGTGTGCGTTCCGCGCTGGCGCGCCGAGACCAGGTAATGAACGGCGACAACAATCTCACGTCCGACAAGATCTCGTTCGTCTTCGACACCTTTCGCGACAAGAACAGCCGCACCTGGTTCGAGTTGAATCCGGACGGGGTCAAGGGAGACCACCAGAACGGCGATGCATCCTATGATCCGGTGTGGGAGGGAGCGACCAGGATCGATTCCCTCGGTTGGACCGCGGAATTCAGGATTCCGCTTTCGCAGCTGCGATTCTCTCGTGCTCAGGAACAGGTTTGGGGAATGCAGATCTGGCGCACGATAGATCGTCGCAACGAACAGGACATGTGGGCGTTCTGGCGGAGCAACGAGTACGGTGGGCCGGCGTACTTCGGGACCCTCGAAGGCATCAAGGTGAGCTCCCAGCCGCGCCAGATGGAGCTCGTCCCCTACGTCACAACGCGGAGCAAGCTGGAAAAGCCGCAGGTCGGTGATCCCTACCACTCGAGCACGGAGATGAATTACCGCGCCGGGGGAGATCTGAAGGTCAATCTCACCTCCAATCTCACTCTCGACGGCACTGTGAATCCCGATTTCGGGCAGGTCGAGGTCGATCCCGCCTCAGTGAACCTGTCGGTGTTCGAGACCACGTTTCAGGAGAAGCGACCGTTCTTCGTCTCGAACTCGCAGTACTTCTCGACTGGCCGCTTCAGCTGCTTCTTCTGCAGCAACGTTTCCAGCCTCAACCTGATATATACGAGGCGAATCGGCCGATCCCCTCAGCTGGCAGGACTTCTCTCAGGGCAATCCGACTTCATGGATGCCGCGGATGCAACGACCATCCTCGGTGCCGGAAAAGTTACGGGCCGCACGAGCAAAGGGGTCACAGTGGGCGTCATGGACGCTCTCACTAACCGTGAAAGCGCTCGCTTTCGCCCCATCGGGAGCACTCAGAACGAAACCCAGGAAGTCGAGCCGCTCGCCAACTACTTCATTGCCCGGCTCAAGAAGGATTTTCGGGGCGGCATGACCCGCGTCGGCACCATTACGACAATGGTCAATCGCTCCTTCACCAATCCGCAGGAAGTCTCGAGTCTGAGGTCGAATGCCCAGGCGTTCGGGCTCGATCTCGATCACTATTGGGCAAACCGGGAGTACTCGTTCAACGTCCAGACTGCGCTCACCCATATCGGGGGTGACACGGCGGCAATCCGAAGCGCCCAGTTCTCGAGCGCGCGCTACTACCAGCGGCCCGGGCGCACGGAAACGAGCGACGGATTTTTTTCGACCGCGTTCGATCCGAACCGTCGAAACCTGTACGGCTATGGCTTCTACTCACGGCTGGCAAAGGAAACCGGGAATTGGCTCTGGGAAACAACTCAGAACTGGCGCAGCCCCGGATTCGAGGCGAATGACCTCGGCGTGCTCGGCCGAGCGGATTACAAGTGGATGCTCGCCAACGTCTTCCGTCAGTGGACCACGCCAGGCAGCTGGTACCGCAACATCTACACGATTCTGGGTGCGCAGCAGCAGGTGAATTACGAAGGCGACCGGAACGATATGGACTACCACCTGTGGTGGCAGGCCACGTTCAAGAACTACATGAATTTCAGCTCGTTCGTGCTCCTTCACCCGAGTACTTACGACGAGCGGCTGACCCGCGGTGGTCCGACTACGATCCACTACGGATACAACATGATCTCGTCGAACTTTGGAACCGACTCGCGGGCCCGGATTGTAAGCAACATGCAGGTCCAGTACATCAGACCGGTCGACAATACGGAGGGCGGAAGGGTAGCCTACTTCCCTTCGGTGACGATCAAACCGTCGTCGCGAGTTTTGTTGAGCTTTTCACCGTCACTGGATCTCGACAATCCGGCCCAGCAGTACGTGACCGCGGTGAGCGATGCGACGGTGTCCCCCGAGTTTGCCGGCACCCGCTACATATTTGGGCGCCTTCAGCAAAAGACCCTTTCCATGGACACCCGGGTGAACGTGACGTTCACTCCCAATCTCACGCTCGAAATGTTTGCGCAGCCGTTCCTGGCGAGCGGCAAGTTCTCGAGCTTCAAGGAATTCGCCGAGGTGAAGTCACGCCACATGAACGTGTTCGGGCGTGACAACGGCAGCACGGTGACCCGCAATACAGATCCGCAGACGGGTGCGACCACCGGCTATACCATCGATCCCGATGGGCCCGGAATCGCCTCGCCCTTCACGTTCGGAAATCAGGATTTCAATTTCCGATCGCTGCGCGGGACCGGGGTTCTCAGGTGGGAATATCGGCCGGGCTCGACGCTCTATTTCGTCTGGACGCAGGAGCGCGAGGGGTCCGATCAGTTTGGCGATTTCAACTTCAACCGCGACCGTTCCGCGCTCTTCCGGGATCGGCCAACGAACATCTTCCAGATCAAGGGGACGTACTGGATCGGACGGTAGGCCCCGGTTACTCCGGAGTCGCTGACGTCCTTCCGCGGGTGGTCGAGGCACTCCTGGCCACGGTGTTGCTGGCCGGTAGCGCCTTCGAAATCTT
>DHJM01000059.1:10105-14870 GCA_002404335.1 Gemmatimonadales bacterium UBA4720 | reverse complement strand
GTGCCGCCGACGAGCTCAGGATAGCGTGCTTCGACTCGCTCGACCGCATCCAGGATCATCTTCACGTCGGCGAAGCTGACCTTTCCGTCGCCATTGAGGTCCGACATCTTGCCGTTCCCTTCCTGGTCGATGTAGACATCGGCGGCGTCTCCGAACTGGTGCCGGCTATCGCGGGCGCTTCCCTCGCCGCGGACGGCGAAGTTGTGAGCCGGCGTCCGGAACCCCGAGCGAATCCGCAAGCCCTCGGCGTTCACGCCATGATCGTTGAGGTCCTCGATTACGAGCTCGAGCTTGTCGAGGAGCGGCTCCCGTAGAACGACGTACTTCGGCCAGACATCTTTCTGGTCGTGGGAGACGAAGTCTCTCAGGCGAAAATGCTCGGACACCCGCGTGTCTTCATTGTCGGGTGTCACTTCGATGAAGCCGTCTGGATTCTTGTAGGCTTCCGATCGAACGCGGCCCTTCTCCTGTGGCCAGTATCCGAGCCGATAGCCGTTCAGCCACTGCCGGACCTTTTGCCCGAAGGAGCGCATGGTGAACACAGTTTCGGCGCTTGGGCTGGCAGTCGACTGGACGGAGGCGCTGGCGACTGAAGCTCCCGGAATGGACGCGAGGGCTATCCAGTCCTCAGGCATGACGAAGCGGGCGAAGACCTTTCCGCTCAGGCCGCTGCCCTTCTCGCCCGCAGGCGAAAAGAGGATCTTTGCGGCTGCAGTCGAGACGCTGCTGTCCGAGGACGCGGCAGGAGCCGACGATGCGGCACCACCCGGAGACGCGACCGTGGGGAGCGAGTCAACGTGATTCGCGACAGCATTCGAGCCCGTCCGACCGCCAAGCGAGTAGAGCTGCAAAGCGCTCGCAGGTGTCGGCGGAATGATCGCCGTAAGGATGAGGAAGGTCGGTACGGCCAGGCTGAATCTGAAGCGAGAATAGGTCATCAGGGTCCTCTTCGGTAGCTCGACTGACGTGGCGTAGCTTGCGCGTCGCTTTAGTCTCGGGGCTTTGCGTCGCCGCCTTTAGGCGGTTTTGCCGGTTATCGGAGGCGCCCTAATGCTGAGCTGGGCGCGTATCAGAACATTGACTATCTGGACAAGAAAAGTGTAACTATCGATACAAACGGCAGCTTAAGTGTTACTTGATGCAAATTCTGTAAGCTTATGCATAGTTCGCTAATAGATGGTCCCACCTCAATCTAATACTCGTCGGCCACCCAGCGCTCGGAGAACGATTCCGGAGGCCCATCCACCCTCCGACCATTCTTTGGAAAACGTATGATTACTTGCTGGATGATCTCAAAGAAGCGGGCTTGGTGAGTGGCTCCCGGGGACCGACCACCGGACCAACCTGAGTCACGTATTCCCCGGCCACGTCAGTTCCCTTGACGACCCCCTTCAAGGTCTGCTCGCCCGCCTTCGAGCCAAGCTTCCAGGTCAGGGCAGCCCTGCCCTTGGCGTCGCTGACGGCGCGGGCCGGCGTCACGGTTCCTGACTTGACGGAGAAGTTGACTTTCGCGTCAGGCACCGGGTTGCCGTAGACATCAGTCACCAGCGCATAAAGCCTCTTGGCCTTGGCCGACGCGCGCGAGCGTTTGTCGCCCGGGACGTCGTCAAACGCGAGGTTAGCCGCGGTCGCTGGTGTCGCGTGAGCTACAACCTTCAAGAGCTCCTTCACTCCGTCGACGTGCACGGCCAGCGAGTAGTCCCCGGCCGAGTGACCCATGGTCCACCGCGCTCTTGCGACGCCCAGTGAATCAGTTGTCAGGACGGTGTCGGACAGAATTCCGCCGGATGGAGACAGCGTCAGGGCCGCTTCGGCCACGCCGCTCCCATTCTCATCGAGCACCTTGAACACGAGCCCCTTTCGAAGCTCGGCCCCGGCTGGAGCCCGTTGATTGTCGCCCGCCGACGCCACGATGGAGGCGGGGGCGCCAGCCAGTGCCAGGGCGCTGAGCGTTACCGGAGGTATCCCCAATCCGGGACCCACTCCTACCTGCGCTCTGAGCCGCTGCGTTCCCGTCTTTTTCGCGAGCGTCCAACGAGCGCTTGCCACCCCGAGCGAATCCGTGCGCGCAGAAGCGACTTCGACTGATCCTCCGTCGACCGGCGTCCAGCGAACCGGCACGTCTGGAAGAGCTCGGCCAGTGGAGTCTGTAATACGGACCGCCACCGAATCAGCAAGCTCTTGTCCGGCCTGGCCGCTCAAACGCTCCACCAACGCCGTCACTCTGGTGTTGCTCGCGACGGGATCGGCCTCGGCAAGTATAGCGAGCGCGCTATCCACGTTCTCGACGGTCGCGAACAGCGTCTGCCGTCCGGGATCGGCGCCTAGCGTCCAGGTCACGCGGGCGCGTCCATCGGCATCAGTAACGGCAGTGGCCGGATCTATCGACCCCTCACCTTCAGCCAAACGGAAGGTGACCCTCTTGCTTGCCGCGGGCCCATTGTGACGATTCGTCGCCCGAACCACCAACGCCTGCGGAAGTGTCTTCCCGGCAACCGCTCGCTGATTGATCCCCGCGACGAGTGATATCGCCGACGCGGGAGTAACCACGGAAACGCTGGTTCGATCCGCGACACCCTCTACCCTGGCGCCGATCATCGTACGTCCGGCCGAGCGGGCGGTCAGCAGCCCGGTGCTGTCGAGACCGGCAATAGTGCTATCGTCGATGTGCCAGGAGGGCTCGAGTCCGGCGATCGGATACCCGCGAGCATCCATGGCGCGAGCGCGAAGCTGCAGCTGCGCCCCCTCTGGCAGAACGATCACGCTGTCGCCCGAGGCTCGCCCGACATCCACATTTGCCACATGCTGGTGCACCACCACGGTGGAGTGCGCTACCAACTTGCCAACCACCACGCTCACCATCGTCCGCCCCGGCCCACGCGCGATCACCGAGCCATCCTGCAAAATGGTCGCGACACTCGGGTCACCGGTCGTCCACGTCGGGCGCGCGCCAATCAGAATGCTTCCATTCCGGTCGGTGATGGTCGCCGCGAAGTGAACCGTGTCGCCGAACGCAGTAGCCGTATCGATGGCCGGGCGAAGCCCGACCCACGCCGCGCCAATATTCCCGATTGACTGGTGTGATTCAGCCTGACCGATGACGCCATAGGAGACCAGCGCGGTGATGATCGAAACGAGCGCGGCCCCCGAAGATGCGGCGACGGCGACAACTTTTGCCGTGTGCTTTATCCACTGGGCTTTTTTTGCGGAATCCAGGATCCTGTCCATTGCTTATAGGACTCAATCAGCCGAGTGCCGTCACGCTTTTTCTCGCACTGTCTGCCTCATTGGCGCGCCTGCCTGAGGCGCTCGACGCCAGCTGGTTAGCGACCGGACAAAACAAGCACGCCCTTGCCGATCTAAGTTGAGGCAGGATAAGCGCTTCGGATCGTGCCGCCGGCGCCCATCTACATCTCTCCGGTGCATCGAGCGACAATCTGCTCCCCGCCTGAGGGACTGGCTTCTACGACACATTACGTATTCCGACAGCGTCGTTCGGTTCCTATAGTCATGCGAGCTTTAACTGGCTGTCCACCCTCGCCCAGGAACACGACATGGCTATCACTCGGAAGATTGTTCGCGCGACGATGAAGCTCGTGCTGACAACGGCGGTGACCGCCGGCGGAATCGGATGCATTGTCCAGAATGCACAGGTACGCCCCCTCGACCCAAAGAACCCACCCGTTGAGGTGAAATCTCCGGTAAAGGCGCACCTCGTGGACGGATCTACTGTTCTCTATCCCAACGGCGTGCGACTGGAGAACAACGTTCTCGTGACCCCTGGGATACGCTATCAGCTCGGGTCATCCACCTCGGTCGGTTCCGGGCGCATTCCCATCGACAGCGTCGTCGGAATGGAAGCCTTCGACACCGGGGTCAACACCGCCGGTTCTGTCATCATGTCTCTAGGTGTCGGCGTGCTCGGAACCGTTGCGGCCGCGGGACTACTCGTAGCCATTTTCGGATCCTGCCCCACTTTCTACGCGGACAGCGCAGGAACCCAGGTCCTTCAGGCAGAGGGCTTCTCCTACAGCATTGCTCCGCTCTTCGAGAAGCGCGACGTTGATCGGCTGCACCTCACGCCGACGGCTGACGGAAGAGTGATTCTCTACGTCCGGAACGAAGCCCTGGAGACTCATTACATCAATCACCTGGAGTTGATCGAGGTGGCGCACGAGCCCGGCGAGACGGCGCTTCCAGATCAGCAAAGGCAACCGGTCCTCGTCAGCGGCATTACGGCACCGGCACGCGTGCGGGATCGCGCGGGACGGGATCTCGCCGAGATTGTGCGCGCTCCCGATGGAGTGTTGTTCAGCTCTTATCCCGAGACGGTCCGCGGCGTCTCAACTGCCGACCTGGATGACTACATCGACATGACGATGGCCGCGCCGACAGGCGCCGACAGCGTCGCGGTGCTGCTCGACATGCGAAACAGCCTCCTCAATACGGTTCTTCTCTACGACCACATGTTGGGGGCTCCCGGAATCAGATCTTTGGATTGGGTGAACCGGGACCTGGACCACATTGGCAACGCGATAGAGATGGGTCAGTGGTACAACTCCCGAATGGGGATGCGCATCTCGGTTCTGGACGGCGGGAAGTATCGGCAGGTCGCGCGAATCAGCGACTCCGGACCAATAGCGTTTCGCGACAACGCCATTGTGGTGCCCGCGATCCGGAGCGGCGGAGACAGCGTCCGTATCAGACTGTCATTCACCGCTGACAACTGGCGGATAGACGCGATCCGAACTGCGACCGTGCTGCG
>DHJM01000059.1:5928-10004 GCA_002404335.1 Gemmatimonadales bacterium UBA4720 | reverse complement strand
TCGCCAGGACAGTCTTTCAGCGTCGAGTTCGATGTCGGCCAGGCGGCATCGGGTACGCGAACCTACATGCTCGCGTCGCAGGGATACTACACCGAATGGGTGCGCGGCACCTGGATCAAGAACGCGTCGGGCAAGGCATTCGCTCCGTCGGACGCATCTCTCGTCGAGGCGATTCGCGACTGGCGCAGCAAACAGCCCGACATGGAGAATCAGTTCTATTCCACCCGAATCTCAACGAGGTAGTCACCATGCGCACAACGAAGATGCTGGCAACCGTCGCTGCTTTCGCCCTGGCCGGGTGCCACTTGGGAACAAGCGGTGCGGACCTTCCCGTAGCGCAACAACCAGGCGGCGCACACGTGTCGCTGCGCACGTCGAGCGGAGCTTACAGCGGAGAATTGCTCGCCGTGCAGGAGGATGGGGTGATCATCTCGAGCGACAGGATCATGTTCGCTCCATTCTCCGCGATCGTCGGGCTCACGGTTGAGAAAATGGGCGCACATTATCGGCTGGGAACCGCGGATGTTCCCCGCGGAGAAAGACTCGCCCAGTTCCGGGCGGTGAGCCGGTTTCCACAGGGCCTAACGCCGAACATACGGTCGGTGCTTCTGGCGCAGAAATCCCAGACCGAGATCGCGGTGCTACCGTGAGCACCAGTTTCGCGCGCGTTGGTTGCGTATGCGTTCTCGCGTCGTTGGCAGCGGTTTATCCGCGCCACGCGTTGGCGCAGACATCAGCCGGTCATGAACACTCCACGCACGGCGATCGGGCTCAACAGGTCATGCCCCACACTGACGCCGCGATCGATTCTCTGTTAAGCATAGCGCGCAGAGCCTCCGAAACGTTCAGCGATCGTAGTGCGGCACTCGCGGCCGGGTACCGCCGGGTCGGGATGGATTTCCCGTCGATGGGAGAGCATTGGGTGAATCCTGCCCTGGTGTTGGAGGAGAGATTTGACGTCGCTCGTCCAGCGATCCTTACCTATACGGTCGTGCAGGGCCGTCCGACATTGCTGGGCGTCGTGTACGCCATTCCGCTCGCCCCCGGAGAGAAGCCGCCGGCTGCCTTCGGCCCCGAAGCCACATGGCATGAGCACAACGGATCTGTGGAGGAAGAGAGTCTTCTGCCTGAGCACCACAGCATGAGCATGCCCTCGTCCGGGTCAGGAATCCGGTTGGCGATTCTTCACGCCTGGGTCCGCGCGCCCAACCCCGACGGGGTGTTCGCAGCCGAGAACTGGGCGCTGCCATTCTTGAGGGTTGGACTGGATGTGCCAGTTGGTTTTCCAAAGAGCGCGGCTCGGGCGATCTCACTTCTCTCGGGCGGCGACCGATACTATCGTGAGCTCGCGGGTGAGTCGGCGAATGCTGCGGTCGGTGCAGCACTTGAACGGTGCGCAGATGTTGCAAGCAGAGTCGTGAGGCGGGCGCAGGCACGTGGTCAGGCTCTGGGCCCAGCGGATCTCGAGGAGCTGGATGGAGCGTGGAGTGCTGCTGTCGTGGAAGTCCGGAACGCAGCCGGAGCGGACGTCGCAAAGCGGATCAACGGCGGAATCCTGCCAGGCGAGATGCGCTAACGACTTGCCCTTCCGCGATCCTCGCGATTCTACAAATCCCGCTGCACCCCATGAATGTGGATGATGCGGTCTGTCGAGCGGAAACTCCGAACGTCAGTTCAATCCGAGTTTGTGCAGCAGCTCTCCGAACCTCGGATCTTCGCGGATTCCGTCGTAAACCGCGTAGCGGATCCCGGAACCGAGGGTGCACGTACGCTCGTCGTAGGCCTTGCCGAGCCACTCGAACGCGCTATCCGGGTCCTGAAGATTTGCGTAGATCCAGGAGATAAGAATCGGCGAGACATAACTGCGCGTGGACCGCTCGACCAGGTCGGAAAGAATTGCTCGGGCTGCTTCTTCCTGCCCGGCCATGGCGTACACTGCGCCCAAAAGCGCGCGCATGAAGTCCGAACCTGGGGCGAGACTCACCCCGCGCAAAGCCTGCTGAACGGCCATGTCGTACTCGCCCTTTCCCGCGTACGATAGGCTGAGGACGAGCAGCGACAGGAACGACGTTGGATCGATTTCGAGCCCGCGCTCGCATTCGACAATCGCTTCGTCGAACTGGCGGCCGTTATACCAAACGAACGCTGGAAGGCCGCTGCGCGCCTGCGGGTCGAGCTCCTGCCCGCGTCGAACCTCCTCCAGCGCTTCGGAATGCCGTCCCAGGGTTGCCAGCACCCACGAATGTACGGTGTGCGCTGACGCATTCCGCGGGTTAATGACTATCGCCCGAAGCAGCGCCGATTCGGCCGCTTTCCAGTCCCAGCTCAGCATGTGAACGAATCCGAGTGACGTCCACGCGTCTGCCAGTTCAGGCGCGAGCTCGACTGCCCTGAATGCTGCCGCTTTCGCCTTGGGAATCACCTCGGTAGCGGGAGCGAACGCGTAGAGTCCAATTGTGCTGTACGCGTCGGCCAGGCCGTGATGAGCGAGCGCGTAGTCAGGGTCTTTCGCCAGCGCTGCCTCGTAGTAGCCAATCGCCTTTCCCATCATGCCCCATAGTTGCCACCTGTTCCAGCAATGACGCCCGCGAAGGTATAGTTCGTACGCCTCGACATTCTCCGTCTGCCCCTTCCCGATCGCCTCGTACTCGGCGCCCCCAAGCTTCACCTTCAGGCGGTCGACGATCGTGCGCGCGATCTCCTCCTGGATCTCGAATACATCCTCCACGTCGCGGTCGTAGCGCTCTGACCACAGATGGTAGCCGTCCGCCGCGTTGATCAACTGAGCGGTGATTCGAACCCGCTGGCCGACCCTTCGCACGCTTCCCTCGAGAACCGTTTTTACCTTCAGCCGCTCTCCGATCTCGCGGATGTCCAGCGACTTCCCCTTGAGCGCGAAGGATGACGACCGCGCGGCAACCTTGAGGGCCGGAATCCGGGTAAGTGCGTTGAGAATCTCCTCCGTAATTCCATCGGAGAAGTACTCGTTCTCCGGATTGTTGCTCATGTTGGTGAACGCAAGGACGCCGATCGATGCCTGCTCGACCTCACGCACTACACGAGAGGCCACTGCGGGCGGATCGTAGGAGACCCTTTCCGCCGCCACGGGTGTCGCCCGCTGTGGAGTGCCGCGGTCGCCCCATGTTGCCGGCTCGCCGGACGAATGCCCGCTTAGCGCCCGCACCAGCTCGCCGGCGGTCGCGTACCGATCGGCCGGATTTCTCGAGAGAGCGGTCTCGACGACCGCATCGAGCCAGGGCTCGACCTCTTTCCTGATCGATGAGGGAAGCGGAGCAGGCTCCGTGAATCTCTTCACGAAGCCTTCCTTCCCGGCGAACGGTGGCTTGCCTGTCAGCATTTCGTAGAGCACGCAACCGAGGCTGTAGATGTCACTGCGGCCGTCCAGCGGGTTGTCGCCCATCAGCTGCTCGGGGCTCATGTAGGCCGGAGTTCCAGGTCCGCCCATTCCTGTTCGCGTGAGCTGGCGCACGCCCGCGATGTCGATCGCCCGCGCGATGCCGAAGTCGGCTACGATGGCGTGACCCCCGGACAGGAGAATGTTCTCGGGCTTGATGTCGCGGTGAATTATTCCCTGCCCGTGCGCGCACGCGAGCGCATCGGCGGACTCCCGCGCGAAGCACACGGCCGCTTCGATAGAGAGCCATCGCTCGCGGTTCATTCTGGCGCGGAGCGTCTCTCCGCTCACGTACGGCATCACATAGTAGAGGAGCGCCTCGACGTGGCCTGAATCGTGGAGGGGCAGAATGTTGGGATGCTGCAAGCCAGCGAGGAGACGAATCTCTCTGATGAAGCGGATCTCTCCCGCTTCAGAAGTGGGGTCGGCATTCAGGACTTTCAACGCAACAGACCGCTCGTGCCTCGAGTCGCGGGCGAGATAAACGGTCGCGAACGCGCCCTGCCCTATCTCGCGCTGGATCTCGTAACGGCCCTTGAGGGCAACGCGCAGAGGTGCGATCGGATCTACGGAAGGGACTTGGTCGCTCAATCGGGAAGCTCCAGACGCGCCGGCACTGGCGAGGTTCTCCGGCTCACTCATGTGTGATCACTGGGTGTGA
>DHJM01000059.1:5549-5833 GCA_002404335.1 Gemmatimonadales bacterium UBA4720 | reverse complement strand
CTTTGACGCTTTCGCTGGGATGATCTTCAAGGCACCGACCCGGGGCTAGGCGCCGCAAACATACGCTTTCCCAAGC
Organism: Gemmatimonadales bacterium UBA4720; assembly: GCA_002404335.1. Lineage (GTDB taxonomy): Bacteria > Gemmatimonadota > Gemmatimonadetes > Gemmatimonadales > Gemmatimonadaceae > UBA4720. Next base: position 5,757 of record DHJM01000059.1, on the reverse strand, counting down.
TCTTGAGCCAGACAAAGATGTCCGGCCGGTCGCTCGGTCTTGACGTATGGGGTGGGACGGCCATACCTAAGTGGCGCAGCCGTCCTGAAGGATTTCTTGCTCGCCCATCGCCGGCTACGAACCGCCCAACCACGAGGTGGCTGATGTTCGCTTCCCGGCTCCGCCGTCTGCTCATCGTTCTGGGTCTCACGCTTTTCGCAGTTCCCGC
>DHJM01000059.1:1398-5454 GCA_002404335.1 Gemmatimonadales bacterium UBA4720 | reverse complement strand
GCCGGGGCGAGAGTCGAGGCGAGGGTCTCCGGCAAGACGGCCGGCAGCGCGACGACCGATGACAACGGCCAATTCCGGATCGTGAACCTCGCCGAAGGGTCTTACGCCGTCACCGCTACCCGGATCGGCTACCAGGTGCAGCGTCTTGAAGGGGTTGGGGTCGGAACGGGCATCGTCACTGCCGACGTAACTATGTCTCGCCTCCCCTCCATTCTCGACCAGGTCGTGACGACCGCTTCGCGCGCGCCAGAAAAAGTACTAGACGCGCCGGCATCGGTCTCCGTGATCAACGAAAAGGAGATCAACGAAAGGCCATCGATTACGGTGACTGATCACATCGCCACACTCCCGGGCATCGACGTGGCACGGGGCGGATTGATGCAGGCCAACGTTGTCGCCCGAGGATTCAACAACATTTTCTCGGGAGCGCTTCTCACGCTCACCGACAACAGATTCGCCTACGTACCCTCGCTCCGAGTCAACATTCCCTATCTGATTCCGGCGAACAACGAGGACATCGAGCGGATCGAGGTCGTGCTCGGGCCGGGCGCGGCACTATACGGACCGAACGCCGCCGGCGGTGTGCTTCACATCATCACGAAATCGCCGTTTGCTTCGCAGGGAACGACCCTCACCGTGGACGGCGGTGAGCGCGACGTTTTCCGTGGCGCCGTCCGCACGGCGGGCGTGCTGGGGGAAAGGTTCGGCTACAAACTCTCATACGATTCCTTCCGTGGCAACGATTGGAGGCCCGCGCAGCGCGATACCCTGGAGCGGGTGCCCCGCGACTTCCGTCTTCGCCGCCAGGGCGGTGAAGCGCGCGTTGACTTCCGTCCAACCAAGGCGAGCGAGATCATCGCCACTTACGGGCGGGCCGTCGCCGGCAATGCCGTCGAGCCCACCGGACTCGGGCCCGCGCAGGTGCGGGACTGGAAGTTCAGTAGCTACCAGCTTCGCGCGCGCACTGGCCGCCTGTTCGCCCAGGCCTTCCTGAATACGAGTGACGCGGGGAATACGTTCCTCCTCCGCACGCTCCAACCGATAATCGACAAGTCCACTCAGCTCGTCGGTCAGGTTCAGCACGGGTTCGATCTGGGATTGCGCCAAAGCTTCATCTACGGAGTGGACTACCAGCACACCGTTCCCAAGACCGGCGGGACGATCAACGGCCGCAACGAGAACGACGACGACATCAGGGAGGTCGGCGGATACCTGCATTCGATCACTCACCTCACCCCCAAGTTTGAGCTCGTGTCGGCCGCGCGCCTGGATAACCACAGCCGGCTCGCGAAGAACGTGTTCTCGCCCCGTGTCGCGCTCGTCTTCAAGCCGACCGAGAACCAGAACCTCCGCGCGACGTTCAACCGCGCCTTCTCGACGCCGAGCACGAACAACCTCTTTCTCGATCTTCTCGCCGGACGCATTCCACCCACCGGCGTTCAGCTCTTCGGCGTGCGGGCGCTAGGGGTTCCAGCCTCGGGCTTTACCTTCAGGCGAGATTGCACGGGCGGTCTCAGTTCGCTGTGCATGCGCGTCCCGGCGGCTTTCGGGGGCAGCGGCAGTCAGATTCCCGCCGCGGCTGCGCTGCTTTACAAGGCGGCGATCGGCGCCGCCTCCGCGGGGCTCGTCGCCGGCGGAGTCCCGGCCTCGCTGGTGGCCTATATGGCGTCTCTGCAGCCGACGTCGGCGGAGGTTTCGACCCAGCTTCGCATCCTCAACACCGCCAATGGGTCGTTCGTGGACGTCGCCCCGACTGATCTCCGCGACGTGGCACCCATCACTCCCACCACCAACAGCACTTTCGAGCTGGGCTACAAGGCCGATATCGCGAGGAGACTGCGCCTCTCGATCGATTACTGGCACGATCAGCAACGGAACTTCGTCGGACCGCTGATCGTGGAGACTCCCAACGTCTTCCTCGATCGGGCGTCGCTGCAAGTATATCTCACCGCGCAGCTCACTCCCGTCGCCGGTGCCGCGACGGCGGCGGCGGTTGCGGCCAGCGTGGCTCCCGCGCTCGCCGGAATCTCGGGAAGCTCCACCGTCACCGGGGTTCCACTTGGCGTCGTGAATTTCGACCATCCGCTGTCGGCCGCGTCCGACGTGATCGTAACGTACCGGAACTTCGGAAAGCTCACCGTGTGGGGAACCGACCTCGGCGCCGAGTGGCTCATCGCCGACCGCTTTTCGCTTGCGGGAACGCTGTCTCACGTGAACAAGGATTTCTTCCCGCGGTCGGAAATCGGAGGCGTCCAGGACATCTCGCTCAATGCTCCCCGCAGCAAGGGCAGCATCACCGGGCGGTTCAACGACGAGCCGAAGGGACTGAGCGCCGAGCTACGCTTCAGACGGGTCGCCTCCTTTCCGGTTTACTCATTCATCAACGGGACCGTCACCGCCTACCAGCTGGTTGACGCCGGGTTCTCGTTCCGGCCGGTAATGCTCAGAGGCGGACTGTGGGCGCTGAACGCCACGAATCTCCTCGGCCACAAGCACACCGAGTTCGTCGGCGCCGGAGAGATTGGCCGGCTTGTAATGACGCGAATGCAGCTCACGTTCTAGACGCCGCTCTTGCGCAGCGGATGATATTTGCTTGAACGTTCTCATCGAGCTCGACCGAAGACCGGTGATCGCGCACCGCGGCGGAGGAGCGCGCGCGCCGGAGAATACCATCGAGGCGATGCGGCTCGCCATTGCCGACGGCGCCGATGGGCTGGAATTCGACGTATCGCTTTCCGCGGATGGCGAAGTCGTAGTGATTCACGACCAGACGGTCGATCGCACGACCGACGGAACCGGTGCGGTCGAGCGGATGACACTCGCCCAATTGATATCGCTCGACGCTGGATTCCGGTTCAGCGCTCGGCCGCTGGATGCGGTGACCACGATAAAACATCGCATCCCGACGCTCGACGCAGTGCTTCGGAGTTTTCCCGGCGTCCCGCTTCTCATAGAGATCAAAGCTCCATTAGCCGCGAGCGCGACGCGCCGGCTGATCGAGAAGCATGGGGCCGAGGACCGGTGCCTGGTCGATTCGTACAGCTCAACGGCGCTGAACGTTTTTCGCGACTCGCGCATCGCGCGCGGCGCCGGCCAGAGTGGAGTGATCAGACTGCTGGCGAGGTCATTCACGGGAGCGCCGTCCCCCGTGCCCGGTGATGTGAGCGCGCTGTCCATCCCGCGGACGTACCACGGTGTGCCGTTGCCCGTCAGACACCTTGCCGGAATAATGCGATCGGCGCGCAAGCCGACTCACATCTGGACAGTGAATCACCCCGACGAAGCGCGCGCGATGTGGGGGCTCGGCGCCAGTGGAATTATCACCGACGACGTGCCGGTGATCCTCGCGGCGCGGTCCCGACACTAGGGACAAAAAGCGCACAATCGCGAAATAGCGCTCTGAAAAAAGAAAGGCGCAACGACGACTAAGTCGTTGCGCCTCCACGGACGGGGTGGGATTCGAACCCACGGAACGCTTTCACGTTCACACACTTTCCAGGCATAGCAGTACAGGCAGGGATTAGGACAAGAAGTCCTCATTTACCTATGATGGACCGCGAAATGTCCTGTGCACCCCTGCCCCGATGTCCGGCAATGTCCGCATCCAACCGACACCTGAACCGACACCTGCTCCCGAAGCAGGGACAATACTAAACGATTACGACAAATTGCCGGACTTCATAGGGACCGCTTCCAAGTTGGTCTTGTACGCCGTATTGAGGTACTCCATGTATCGGTCGAACATGCCAGGGTTGGTACGGACATACGAGACAGCGACTGGAGCACAGGTGAGAGTATAGCCTCCGTACATCACGGAGGCGACACTCCCATTTACGAGGCGCGCGTTGTATCCGTAGTGCGAGCCTTCCGTCCATGGCCCGCACGCTCCGCCCTGTCACAGAACCCGCACTGTATCAGGGTCTGATCACGCACAATTGTCAGGCTTCGCCGCATCAATACGCAGTGCGCCACCCGGGGGCGCGAAGAAGGTCGCCACTCCGACTACGTCGACCGCTCCTTCGTTGCGCGCGTTCCCCACGACACCGCCTGGCTCAA
>DHJM01000059.1:0-1196 GCA_002404335.1 Gemmatimonadales bacterium UBA4720 | reverse complement strand
GTGCTGGTAAATCCAACTCCCATCGTCTCGCTCGCCCCAGTGGGTGCCGCCTTTGAAAAGTCTTTCGGTGTCGTCGTGTCTCTGCATGCGAATGCTCCGGTAGCGACGGCCACCACAGCGACGAGGACCCGATGCGGGCGAAGCCATCCTGCTAACATCATACGCGTACTCCTTGGTGAGGAGCAGTCGGACCGCTTCCAGCCCCATCCGCGTCATTCGGCGCGGGTGCGCGCGATTTCGTTTGCCGGCTGTTCAAACCGAACGTACGATAACCGCGACTACCCGGATAGACCTCGGATTTCCCTCAACCGACCAGCGCCAGCACGGGTCAATTAGATGCTCCGTCAATCATCGCGGCGACCCTTTTCCCTTCACCACGCGCGTGTTGAACTCCCGGACGTAGCGCTGGTGCTGCGAGTCACAGAAACCGCCAGGCGCAATTCCAAAATCGACGTGAAACAGCTATAGGGCAACCATTCTCCGAGAATATCTACTTCGCGAGGAGGCCAGCGAAGCCTGCTCGGCGATACCTCCAAAGAACAATGTGACGATATCAACTGTGCGCACGTGATCTCGCATCGCAAAGGCCGAATGACTGACAACGTAACTCCGACCACCGTTGCAAGGAGCGAGAGTTTCTCGCGCATAGCGTTCTTTGAGAAGTGCATGGTCGTCCGCCTAACGCGCATTTTCTTGAATGGTTTTCAAAACTACACAGGAGTCTTAAACGCGACGGGCTGCAGGTATGTATGTCAAGGCTCCAACGCTTCATCGCGAGGACCAACTCCTTGCACCAAGTAGGCACCCAAGGGTCGGGGGATGAACTCCATCCCGAGGATATCTGGTAACCCCTGATCGTTCTCACCCGGCTTTCTGATATGCGGATTACGCCGATCTGGTCGGTGATTCCGGAGCACATGGTGATGCGCCACTCACTCAGCACGCCTTAAGACGGGAGTGGTGCGGACCTTTCGCCTATCGGGCGTGAGGTCAATGTCGTGAGGGTGCCAGACACACGCTTTCCAGGCGTGGAAGTATAGGCAGGGATTCGGACAAGATGTCCTCATTTCACTATGACGGACCGCGAAATGTCCTGTGCACCCTTGCCTCGATGTCCACCGATGTCCGCATCCAACCGACACCTGAACCGACACCCTGCTCCCGAAGCCTGTCTCTTATACACATCTGACGCTGCC
>DHJM01000176.1:20782-22883 GCA_002404335.1 Gemmatimonadales bacterium UBA4720 | reverse complement strand
CGTGAATTTCGCGCCGCTCTTCGGGCACCAGTACTCGCACGTCTGGATCGACTTCCGCGGAATCCAGGACGCGTACATGCGCGGGAAGGGGATCGACTACTTCGAGAACTCGCGCCGAGCGACGGTGTCGCAGCGATTGTACGCGATCGACAATCCCGGGCAGTGGACGGGTTACGGCGCGAACATCTGGGGTCTTACGGCGGGGGACGGGCCGTTCGATACGACCTTCGTGGTCAATGGGCGCTCGCGATTGTTCTGGACTTACACGGCGCGAGGCGCGGCCGCGGGTGAGATCCGGGACGATGGGACGATTTCACCTACGGCGGCGGGCGGATCAGTGCCGTTCGCTCCTGAGATCGCCATTCCAGCTCTGATCGCCATGCGTGAGAAGTACGGCGACAATCTTTTTTCGACGTACGGATTCCTCGATGATTTCAATCCGACGCTGATCGCTGCCACTCCGAAGTACGGCCGCCTCGCGCCGGGGATTGGCTGGTTCGACACCGATTACCTGGGCATCGACCAAGGGCCGATCATCGCGATGATCGAGAATTACCGGAGCGATCTGATTTGGAAGACGATGCGGAAGAACCCGTACATCGTTGCGGGGCTGAAAAAAGCCGGCTTCACTGGCGGGTGGCTCGGGAATTGACCGAGCTACCGCGTGAAGCCGGCAAGGCTTCTGTCCATTTACAGAGTTAGCGCTGGTCGATAGTTGTAGACGACTATGCCGTCGATAGCGCCCGGGACAATGATGAGACTCAGGGACTCGACGGAAATCGTGCCGGTATAGCTAACGCATAACAAGTCAATCGGAGAACTAATCGCAGGAGGCTGGAAGCAGCTAAGCACTAGCTGGTTGCCTCTGATCCTGTAGACGAGGTTAGCTGTCCTTGTTGTTTCGGTACCGTCAAATTCTCGGCGATGCTCTGTCATCACCGCCTGGCCCGCCTCGTAGAGGGTCAGGCTCGCCGAAAGAATAGTCGGGGTAAGGCCCGGTGTGGGTGAGAAGAAGGTGGGTACCGGGCGACCGTTGATGTTCGCAAGATCGAACTGCGCAGGGACCTTGATCGGGCTGGTGGTGTCGCGGCACCCGATGGTCGCGACGAGTAGAAGAAGAAAAGCTTTCTGACAGGACAGGCGCATGCGAACCTCTGTAATTGAGATACCTTCACCATATGGGACTTGATCGTTCACGTCCAGTGAAGACTTTGATCGCACTTGTTTCGGGCTTTGTTCTCACGCTCGCGCTGGGCTCCTGCTCGAGCGCCTCAGCCGGTAGCAAGACGACGCTCCGCATCTGGGCCATGGGGCGCGAAGGAGAAGTGCTTGCACAGCTCATGACTGGATTCGAAAAGGAACACCCCGACATCCACGTCGAGGTCCAGCAGATCCCGTGGACCGCCGCGCACGAGAAACTCCTCACTGCGTACGTCGGCGATGCCACGCCCGACATCGCCATGCTCGGCAATACCTGGGTGCCGGAATTCGTCGCGCTGAATTCGCTCGCGCCACTCGATAGCTTCGCCGACCGGTCGAAGGAAATCAGGCGGGACGATTTCTTTCCCGGCATCTGGAAAACCAACGTCGTCAACGGCAAGACGTACGGCATTCCATGGTACGTCGACACGCGATTGATCTTCTATCGCTCCGACATCCTCGCCAAGGCAGGGTACAAGGAATTCCCGAAGACGTGGGCCGACTGGACTGCGGCGATGAGGAAAATCAAATCGCAGATGTCGGATAAACAGTTTCCGATACTGATGCCCACCAACGAGTGGCCGCAGCCGGTGAGTTTTGCGCTCGAGGCGGGCTCGCCGATCCTGCGAGACGGCGGCCGTTACGGCGCGTTCGAGCAGCCCGCATTCAGAAAGGGATTCGACTTCTACCTCGGCCTCTACCGCCAGGGATTCGCATCTCCCGTCTCCAGCTCGCAGGTCTCGAATCTCTTTCAGGAGTTCGAGCGCGGTAATATCGCGATGTACATCTCGGGCCCGTGGTACATCGGGGAGTTCAAGAACCGCCTCGATTCGACCACGCAGAAAAAGTGGATGACGGCGGCGATGCCCGGCATCAACGGGCCGGGAGTGTCGCTGGCGCT
>DHJM01000176.1:18638-20617 GCA_002404335.1 Gemmatimonadales bacterium UBA4720 | reverse complement strand
GCCGTTGCCGCAGGTTCCGGAGTGGGAGGAGATCGCAACTACGATCTTCGAGCACGGCGAGCAGGCGATCCGCAAAGCCAAGACGGTTGATCAAACTCTGGCGTCTCTCGATCAGGATGTAAATGCAATGCTCGAGAAACGGCGATATCTCCTGGCGCAGAGTAAGCAGCCGTGACGGGTGCGAGCGCGCGCGCGCCGTCCGACGTCGGTAGAGCTGCGTGGCTGTTCCTCGCGCCGGCATTGATTCTAATCTTTGTCTTCTTCTTCCTGCCCGTGCTCGCGTCGCTCGTGTTGAGCGTCTCCGACTTCGACATCTACGCGATCGCCAATCCTCCCACGACGCGATTCGTCGGGTTGGCGAACTACACGAAACTGTTTCACAGTCCGGAGTTCTGGCAGGCGCTCAGAAATACGTTTTACTTCGCAATCGTCGGGGGACCACTCACGATCGCTGTCTCTCTTGGTACCGCACTTCTTCTGAACGCGAAGCTCGTCCGCTTCAAGAGCTTCTTCCGCACGATTTACTTCACGCCCTTCGTGACGACGCTCGTCGCCGTCTCGATCGTGTGGCGCTACCTGTACCACACGCGCTACGGGGTGCTCAACTACGGCCTCGCGCACCTGGGCATCGCTCCCATCGATTGGCTCGGCAATCCGCACTGGGCGATGCCGGCCATCATCCTGATGTCGGTGTGGAAGAACTTCGGCTACAACATGCTGATCTTCATCGCCGGCCTGCAGGCAATTCCGCAGGACCTGTACGACGCCGCGGAGATAGATGGCGCCGGCCCCGTCCGCCGCTTCTTCGCGGTGACGCTGCCACTGCTCGGCCCGACGCTCCTCTTCGTGAGCGTCATCACGATGATCGGCTACTTCCAGCTCTTCTCGGAGCCGTACGTGATGACGCAGGGCGGCCCGCTTCGCGCCACCACCAGCGTCGTGCTGATGATGTACGAGGAGGGATTCCGGTGGTGGCGCATGGGATACGCGGCCGCGATCGCGTTCGTGTTGTTTGTCGTGATCCTGATCGCGACGCTGATTCAGTTCAGACTGCAGAAGGAGCAGGCCTAGGATGTCGCGGACGAACCCGAGGCTTTTGGTCGTCGACGAAAACAAATTCGGTGCGTCGCTCGATTCGGCGTTGACCCGGCGGCGCATCTCTCAGATCATTTTGTACACCTTGTTGATCATCGGCGCGCTCATCGCGCTCATGCCGATGCTCTGGATGCTGTCGGCGTCGTTCATGCCCACGGGAGAGGCGAGTACCTACCCGCCGCACCTGATGCCGAGCCGGATCACATTCATTCATTATCGGGAGTTGTTCACCCGGCTCAACCTCGGGCGCTACCTGTTCAATAGCGCGTTGATCGCAGTGATCGTGACGGCGGTATCGCTGGTGATCAATTCGCTCGCTGGATACGCATTCGCCAAGCTCAGATTCCGCGGGCGCGATCGCACGTTCCGCATCCTGTCACTCGGCCTCGTGCTGCCGGTGCAGGTGGCAATGCTGCCGCTCTTCCTCCTGATGAAGAATCTCCATTTGATCAATACATACTGGGGCGTGATCATCCCGGGGATGGCCAGCATCTTCGGGATCTTTCTCATCCGGCAGTACGCGCTTTCGATTCCGGACGACATGCTCGACGCGGCGCGCATCGATGGCGCTTCGGAGCTCAGGATCTACTGGTCGGTCGTTGTGCCCGGGATTCTGCCGATACTGGCGACGCTCGCGATCTGGACATTCCTGGCGACGTGGAACGATTTCATGTGGCCCTTGATCGTGCTGAGCGATGAGGCGCACTACACATTGCCCGTCGCGCTCGCGAATCTGTCGGGCGAGCACGTGATGGACACCGAGCTGATGATGGCCGGATCGGTACTGACAGTGATACCCGTATTGAGTGTGTTTCTGTTCCTCCAGCGGTACTACATCCAGGGCGTAATGGCCGGGAGCGTGAAGGGATGATTCGTGGTTCTAC
>DHJM01000176.1:18088-18453 GCA_002404335.1 Gemmatimonadales bacterium UBA4720 | reverse complement strand
GATGGCGTCGAGATCTCCGTCCATTCGGAAGAGAACGGTGCGCACGGGAAGGCGATGCGCGTGGATTTCGATTTCCACGGGCATGGCGGCTATGGCGTGATCCATCGCGCGTTCAATCTGGCGCTCCCGCCCAACTACGAGTTTTCCTTCGCCATCAAGGGCGACGCGCCGACCAATACCCTCGAGTTCAAGCTCATCGACTCAACCGGCAACAACGTCTGGTGGTCAAACAATCCGAATTTCGTTTTCCCCAAAGACTGGACGACGATCACACGGAAGAAGCGGCAGATCTCCTTTGCCTGGGGTCCGACCAACGACAAGGATCTGAAACTCTTCGCCGCGATAGAGCTGGCGATCACCGCCGG
>DHJM01000176.1:15102-17713 GCA_002404335.1 Gemmatimonadales bacterium UBA4720 | reverse complement strand
ATCGCCGCTCTTCCGCGATTACCTGTACCTGCCCGAGAGCGATGCGCGCTACCTGAGAATCGTGCTCATATCGCCGGAGAACAAAGCCGGCTATGGCATCCGCGACATCAGCGTCAAACCGATCGACTGGGCACCAACCGAGAACGATTTCTTTTTTGCGCTGGCGAAGGACGCGCCGCGCGGCAGCTACCCGCGGTATCTCTCCAGCGAGCAATCGTACTGGACCGTGATCGGCGTCGACCGCGACAGCGCCGAGGCGTTGATCAATGAGGAGGGGATGATCGAGGTGGGGCGTGGGCAGTTCTCGATCGAGCCGTTTCTCTATATCGACGGCAAGCTCGTCACCTGGAACGATGCGAGTACATCAGTCGCATCAAACCCAGAGGCGCTGCCGCTGCCGCAGGTCGTATGGAGCACCAAGGATCTCGATCTCACGATCAGCGCGTTCGCTGCTGGTCCGGTCGATTCGTCGGTTCTCTATGCGCGGTATCGCATCACCAACAATTCCCGCACTTACAAGAAGCTGACGCTCTTCCTCGCGCTCAGGCCGCTGCAGGTGAATCCGCCCTGGCAGTTCCTGAATCTCCCGGGCGGAGTCGCGCGCGTCGACTCGATCTCGCTGCAGGGCTCGAGTGTGCATGTCACCGGCAACAAGTTCGTCCGCTCGCTCGCGTCGGTGAGCGGGTTCGGCGCGGTGGCCTTCGACGACGGGAATATCGTCGACTGGCTGCGCACTGGAAAGGTTCCTACTTCCATATCCGTCACCGATCGAACGGGCCACGCGTCGGCTGCCTTCGCGTACCAGCTCGAGCTCGGCCCGCACGCGACTTCGAGTCCGATCGATCTTGCTGTGCCGCTCCACGGTGGCGATCTGAATCTCGCGCAGCTGCTTTCCGCGGCGGGAAGTGGGTACGCCGCCGCTCCGACGCAAGTTGTCGCCGCGCAGCCAGGCGCGACTCCGGAGCCGTCGGTCGCGAGCGCCCCTGGCATCACGCTGCTACCTGGTCAGGGCGAGCGCGCGGTATCGTCGCAGCTCGAGAAGACGGCGGCCGAGTGGCGCGAGAAGATGGGACCCGTGAGCATCACGCTACCGCCGTCGGCGGCGCGGTACACCCAGACGATGCGCGCGCAGCTCGCCGACATTCTCATCAATCGCGATGGCGCCGCGATCCAGCCGGGCTCGCGCAGCTACTCACGCTCGTGGATCCGCGACGGCTCGCTGACGTCGACTGCGCTCCTGCGACTCGGTCACGACAAGGATGTGAAGGACTTCATCGACTGGTACGCGCCGTACCAGTACGACAATGGCAAGATCCCATGTTGCGTCGACGAGCACGGCGCGACACCAGTGCCCGAGAACGACAGTCACGGCGAATTTATCTATCTGGTGGCCGAGTACTATCGGCACACGGGAGACAAGGCGGAGCTGGAGGCGATGTGGCCGCACGTGGTCAAAGCGGTGGCGTACATGGATTCCCTTCGCCACGAGAGGATGACGTCGAAGTACACCGTCGGCGCTAACAAGCCGTTCTATGGATTGTTGCCGGAATCCATAAGCCACGAAGGCTACAGCGCGAAACCGATGCATTCCTACTGGGATGATTTCTTCGCGCTGAGGGGATTCAAGGACGCCGCGTTCATCGCAAAGGAGCTGGACAAGCCCGAGGCGGCGAAGTTCGCCGCGTTCCGGAGCAGCTTCCGATCGAATCTGTTCGAGTCGATCCGTCAGGTAGTGATACTGAGGAAGATCGACTACATCCCCGGCTCGGTGGAACTGGCTGATTTCGATGCGACGTCCACGACGATCGCGGTGAGCCCGGGCGGGGAAGCGGGGCGACTCCCCGGCCCGCTGCTGGCGCGCACCTTCGACAAGTATTTCCAGGAGGCGCGTCTCAGACGCCTCGGCATCAAGCCCTGGGACGCCTACACCCCGTACGAGCTGCGCACGGTTGGGACGCACATACAATTGGGTCAGCGCGCGCGTGCACACGAGTTGTTGGACTTCTTTTTCACCGGTCAACGACCCGCGGCGTGGCATCAGTGGGCGGAAGTCGTTTATCGCGATCCCAAGACTCCCAAGTTCATCGGCGACATGCCCCACACGTGGGTGGGCAGCGATTATATCAGGAGCTTCCTCGACATGCTCGCTTACGAGCGTGAGAGCGACAGTTCTCTTGTAATCGGCGCGGGTGTTCGCGACGAGTGGGTCAAGGAGCCGCCCGGGATCAAAGTGTCCAACCTCAGCACCGAGTATGGCCCGCTGAACTACGACATGAGCGGCGTCGGCAAAGTCGTGACGATCAATCTGCGCGCAGGCATCAGGATGCCGCCGGGTGGCATCGTGGTCTACAGTCCGCTCGATCAGCCGATTCTGTCTGCGGCGGTCGACGGGGTTCCAACCGCGGTTCGGGGGGCGGAGGTCAGAGTCCGCAAGCTCCCGTCAATCGTCACGATCCGCTACGCCAAATGAGTTCATCGACCGGGCGCGGAAATACGAAAGCACGCGCTGCGTTTGCATCTCTGTATGTGGTCGGCGAGGGTGTCCTCTGCGGGAGCTCTCGCCTGCCGCTTCGCCTTGCGGCTCGCGTCACCGCGCCGCCTTGCAGCGGCG
>DHJM01000176.1:13426-15023 GCA_002404335.1 Gemmatimonadales bacterium UBA4720 | reverse complement strand
CTCCGAGGACACCCTCGCCTCCCGACACAGATCTTTGGGGGCGCATCACTTCGTCAGGGACGCGCCTTTGGTGCGAATCACCTCGGCGTAGTAGCGGCCGGACGATTTGATCGTGCGCTGTTGCGTCGAATAATCCACGTGCACGATGCCGAAGCGTTTGGAGTAGCCGTGCGCCCATTCGTAGTTATCGAGGAGCGACCACGCGTAGTAGCCGCGGAGGTTCGCGCCCTTTTTCATTGCCTCGTGCGCGGCGCGCAGGTGCTGGCGAAAATATTCCACGCGCAGTGGATCCTCGACGCGGCCGTCGATCGTGTGCGGCGGATCGTAGAACGCCGCGCCGTTCTCCGTGATATAGATCGCGGGCTTGCCGTACCGCTCGGTCGCCCAGAGCAGGATCTTCGTCAGCGCCTCGGGGAAAACTTCCCACTTGGTGTCTGTCTCGATGTGCTGGGGTTGCGGCACGTGCTTGGTGCGGAGCGGAAGATTCTCGGGATAGTCGCGCTCGACTCGGCGCGTGTAGTAGTTCACTCCCAGAAAGTCGATCGGCTGCTTGATCAACCGCATGTCCTCGTCCGACCACTCGGGCCATGCCTCGCCGAAGATCTCGCGCATCTCCTCCGGGTAGCGGCCGAGGAATACCGGGTCCAGGTACTGCCGGTTCATGTAGGCGTCGGCGCGGCGCACGGCCGCGAGATCCTCCGGAGAATCCGACGCCGGGTACTTGGGCTCCAGGTTCACCGTGATGCCGATCTTGCCCCTCTTCGCGGCCTTGCTGAAGCGGAATCTCTCTACCGCCAGGCCGTGCGCACGAAGAAGATTGTGAGCGGCGATTGGGGCCTCGAACAGATTGGAGTGGCCGGGCGCCAGCACGCCCGACAAATATCCGCCGTCGGTCACCACCCACGGCTCGTTGAGCGTCGACCACATCTCTACACGGTCGCCCAACGCATCGAACATCGTCGTCGCATAGTCGCTGAACCAACCGGCGATGTCGCGGTTGAGCCAGCCGCCACGGTCATCGAGTGCCTCCGGGAGATCCCAGTGATAGAGCGTGGCGTTCGGCTTGATGCCGCGCTCGAGAAGCGCATCGACCAGCCGCGAATAGAAGTCGATTCCCTTTTTGTTGACGGCGCCGGTGCCCGCGGGAAAGATGCGCGCCCACGCGATGCTGAACCGATAGGCGTTCGCACCAAGCTCGGCCATGATCGCGACGTCGTCCTTGTAGCGCCGGTAGTGCTCGCAAGCGACGTCGCCCGTCTCGTCGAGCCAGGTGTTGCCCGGAGTGTGAGAGAAGCGGTGCCAGATGCTGCGTCCGGCGCCATCGGCGGTGGGAGATCCTTCGATTTGGTAGGCGGACGTTGCTGTTCCCCACACGAAATCATCGGGGAACCGGTAGGCGCTATTCATTCAAATGGTCGATTTACGATTGCGAGGGCGAAAGCATGGCGCGTGTAACGCTCAATGGCGTCCGTAAAATTTACAGTGAAGGCGCCCAGCAGGTAGCGGTCGACCGCGTCGATCTTGATGTAAAGGATGGCGAGTTCGTCGTCCTCGTCGGGCCATCGGGATGCGGCAAGAGCACTACCCTTCGCATGAT
>DHJM01000176.1:9844-13366 GCA_002404335.1 Gemmatimonadales bacterium UBA4720 | reverse complement strand
CTGTATCCGCACATGTCGGTGCGGGAGAACCTGGGATTCGCGCTCAAGCTCAGGAACATGTCGGCGGAGGATATCGACAAGCGCGTAAAGATTGCCGCTACGACACTGGGCCTGGACGAGTACCTCGACCGCAAGCCGCGCCAGCTCTCCGGTGGCCAGCGGCAGCGCGTCGCACTCGGCCGCGCGATCGTCAGGCAGCCGCAGGTTTTCCTGTTCGACGAGCCGCTCTCGAATCTCGACGCGCAGATGCGCGTCTCGATGCGCCGCGAGATCGCCCGTCTGCACCAGGAGCTGAAGGTGACGATGATCTACGTCACCCACGATCAGGTCGAGGCGATGACCCTGGGCGACAGAATCGTCGTGATGAACAGGGGGCACGTGATGCAGATCGATACGCCGATCAACCTGTACGAGAAGCCGAAGAACAAATTCGTGGCGGGATTCATCGGCAATCCCGCAATGAACTTTGCCAACGGCGCAATCGAAGGAGGGGGTCCATCGCGCTTCGTGGCCGAGGGCGGGGAGTGGGAGATCAATCTCCCGTCGCGCGTGTCTGCTCCCCTCGGCTCCGCGCGTGGGCGCGCGATCACAATGGGAATTCGCCCGGAAGACGTGTCAGTAGTAGCTGGCATCCGCGCCGCTCCCGCTACCGCGACGGCGCGACTCGATCTGGTGGAGTCGCTGGGAAACGAGACGTTCATCTACGCGCGGGCAGGGCGGCATGACATCACCGCCCGCGTCTCTCCGCAGAATCTGCCCCCGCTCGGCTCCAAGATCGTTCTCGCATTCAATCTCGAGAAGGCGCATTTCTTCGACGCGGTTTCTGGGGAGAGGATCGGTTAGGCTCGGCTGGCATCCACAAAACCGAAGCAGGGAGCTGTTGGCTTTGCGGCTATTTTGCTAGGCGCTTATCTGGTGGCGTCAGAATTACGAGAGTGTTACGGCGCATGGAGACATCGACACAACCGAAGGGGGACAAGATTGATGAATCGATATCTTCGCAATCTGACCCTCGCACTGATGGCAGCGTGTTATCCTGCTGCATCCCACTCCCCGATGGCGCTACCGCTCTCTGGGCGAGCGGTGCGAGCGTGGGTGACTACCGGCGATCAGACCAAACTCCTCCAACTCCAGCCAGATATCTATCTGGTCACCGGGAGCAGCGTATCCACCGGCGGCCCCACGATCGACGTCGATGAAAGGATATCGTACCAACAAATGATCGGCTTTGGCGCCGCGATGACCGACGCCTCGGCGTACCTGATCCAGCGCAAGATGTCCGCGCGGGATCGCGAGGCACTTCTCCAGGATCTGTTCGGCCGCACGAGCGGCATCGGGATGAGCTTCATCCGCGTGCCGATGGGCGCGTCCGACTTCTCGCTTCGCCACTACAGCTACGACGACATGGCGGGCTCAACGACCGACTCCGCGCTCGAGCATTTCTCGATCGACGCCGACCGTGCCGAGAAGCTCCCGCTCCTCCGTCGCGCGCTCGCGATCAACCCGCAGCTCAAGGTGATGGCGAGCCCGTGGAGCCCGCCCGGCTGGATGAAGACCACCAATAGCCTCATCACTGGAACACTGCTGCCCACGTTCTACGATTCCTTTGCCGACTACTTCGTGAAATTCGTTGGTGCTTACGAAGGAGAAGGAATCCCGATCTACGCGATCTCGCTCCAGAACGAGCCGAACTTCGAACCCGAGAATTATCCTGGAATGCGGCTGAATGCCAAAGCGCGAGCGCAGGTGATCGGAAACCACCTCGGCCCGCGATTCGCCCGCGCGGGATTACGCACGCTGATCTGGGACTGGGATCACAACTGGGATCACCCTCAGCAGCCGCTCGACGTCCTCGCCGACACGACCGCGCGAAGATATATCCAGGGCATCGCCTGGCACTGCTACGCCGGCGACATCGCTGCGCAGTCCACGGTCCACGACGCGTATCCGGACAAAGACGCGTACTTCTCGGAATGTTCGGGCGGCGAGTGGAGTCCAAAATTCGCCGAGAACCTGAAATGGTTCGTCAGCACGCTGATCATCGGCGCGACGCGCAACTGGGCGCGCGGCGTCCTGCTCTGGAATCTTGCGCTCGACGAGAAACATGGCCCACACCTCGGCGGCTGCGGAAACTGCCGAGGAGTGGTGACGATCGATTCGGCGACGGGAGCGTACGCGCGAAACGTCGAGTACTACGCGCTCGCGCACGCCAGCAAGTTCGTCAGGCCCGGCGCGCAGCGGATCGCGTCAGCCGGCAGCGAGCAGAGTCTGCCCAGCGTCGCGTTTCGAAATGGTGACGACAACTCCAAAATACTGATCGTGCTCAACAGCGCTGATCACGATCAGGCGTTCTCGGTTCGCTTGGCGGCCGGCAGCTTCTCCTACCAGCTGCCGGCCGCATCGGTCGTCACGTTCGAGTGGAAGTAACGACCGAGGGCAGCGGGATTACCCGAGCCCCAACGTTCAGGTGCAGGTGATGACGCCCTGCGCGGTGACGCCGTTGTCACACGTCTTTGCCGACTGCGAGTGAGTAGCGGTCGCGGTCCATGAGGACGGGGGTCCGGCGACATTGGTGACGGTGATCGACACGTTCTGCGAAGGTGAGAAACCCTGCAGCGGAGTTGCCATCGTCGCGGAGCCACCGAAGTACGCACCGTTGTTGTCGGCGGCGTACTGCTCTTCGTAGGTCGCGAGATTGCGGAGGTCGGACTTCATCGCCGCAACGTAGGCCTTGTCCTTGGTGCTTGCAAACTTCGGAATGGCGATCGCGGCAAGAATGCCGATGATCACGACGACTATCAAAAGCTCGATGAGCGTAAAGCCCTTTTTGTTGCTGTACATGTGTGCTCCCTGGACGTCGGATTGGGTTCGGTCTTTCATTCAAAAGACTTGTCCAGACAGAGAGTTGAAACGCTAAGATTTCGTTAAGACCGCAACAAAACTTGCCAGCTACAAGGGCAAAAAAGTGTAACAAATCGTTATGACAGCGTTTACCACCCCACCGCTGCGGGTGACAGAATGACAGGTTCGCGCTTTATCACCGCCTCAAACACGTTCCACCCGCTGAAAGGAGTCGACTACCGAAATCAACGATTCCTTGCTCCGTTTAGCCGCGTCCTTGCCGTGTAGGCAGTGTGTACTCAGCTGCCGCCGTTGACCCCTTGGTTGGCGGCTAAACGATCAGGAGGAAAAAATGGAAGCGCGTTACCTATACAATATCAAGCTTGTGGGAGTTGTAGCTCTTTGCACTCTCGCGGCGTGCTCAAGCGACTTAACGGGCGGCAATAGACAGCCCGTTCGGCTGTCATTCACCACCAAGGTCTCCAGTGCTCCGGCCGCCATTCGCATCTCGCCCGATCTCGTGGTCGGTGCAGCCGGCGACCTGATTCTGACAAAGGTGCAGGTCGTAATTGGGAAGGTTGAGCTCGATGAGAACGATGCGACGAATTGCGTCTCCGAGATCGAGGCGACCGGCGACGACCACGCAGAAGTCGGACAGGAATGCGAAGATGTCTCGCGCGA
>DHJM01000176.1:5776-9786 GCA_002404335.1 Gemmatimonadales bacterium UBA4720 | reverse complement strand
TTCCGCTGGCGCAGGGCACCTACACCAAGCTCGAAGCCAAGCTGGAATCGGCGCGCGACAACGCGACGGCGTTCAACGCCGCCAATCCAAACCTGGTGGGCAAGAGCGTTAGGGTGGAAGGAACGTATAAGGGCACGCCCTTCGTCTTCACATCGGCCGTGCGCGCCGGCCTGGAGATGGAGTTCAGTCCGCCGCTCGTAATCGATGCGACCACGATGAACGCGACGGTAACTCTCGATGTCGCGAAATGGTTCCTTGACGGCTCGGGCGCGGTGATCGATCCGAACACTGCGACGGCCGGCAGCAACGCGCTGCAGGTAATCGAAGACAATATCCGCCGCTCATTCCACGCTTTCCAGGACAACGACGAGTCGGGTGTCGACGACCACACGGAGCACCCAGGCTGATTCTCTGAATCAATCGCAAAAGAAAACGGGGGCATCGAATTGATGTCCCCGTTTTTCATTATGCTCGAACTTTACCCGCGAATGTGGCCAGGCCCGACTAGTCGTTCTGGTTATAAAAACCCGCGCTCCACTTCATCATTTGGCTGGCGAGAGCGTCGCGCTCACCGTCAACGCTGTCACGCCCCACCGCGTCCTTCAGCACGCGAGCAATGATCGCGCGCAGCTCGACCTCGATGTCCGGAAGCTTGGCACCGCGCTCCCGCTCGTCCTGAACGTGCTGGCGCACCGCCTTGCGGAGCGCGGTGAGGGCGACAAGGGTCCGGTCGGTAGCGCCTCTAAGAGCGCGATCCAGCTCTTCAGGCAGAGGGCTGGGCGAGAGATCCTGGTGGGGTGACATCCTACGCGTCCCTATAGTACTCGACGATCGACCACTTGATGATCTGATCCATCAGGAAGTCGGCGTTTGACAATTCGTGCTCATTGAGGGCCTGCGGATAGCGCCGAGTTCCTTCCTTGGCGCAGGCCTTCATGCTGATGATCATTTGCGCTGGTCCCACGTTCGTATCGCGCAGGGTGCCGACGCAGGCTTTCACACACTCGCGCAGCTCCGACATCGACAGGGCGCTACTTCTGACGACGTCGTGAAGCGCGACCTGGAATAGTCGCGCGGTTTCATCCGGAATGTGAGACGGCGTTGTGGCCGCGGTCGATCGCGTTTGCGACAATCTCGATCCTCGCGTCGCGCTGACTGGCGTCGCCAGTAGCGCCTGTGCCTTCCGAGAGAATCGGAAGCGAAAGCACGGCTGGTGACTAAATCCCGTGCGGGCATATGAGCCTTTTTGAAACGTATGTCGCCCCTTCATGCAAGGCAATCCCACGGGCCCTCATGTACGATTCTGACGTTGATGCTCTTTTGGGTGGTGTGCTTGCCACTCCAGCTGACGGGTCTCTGACGGCGCAGGGGTAGTGTTTCCAGTGACTCTGCCTCCGGAGAAAATGTGAAGAGATTCAGCATCCCCATGCGCTGGTGCACACTCATCCTATTCGTCGTCACTCTCGCGACGCTCGGCTGCAATCGCGCCGGTTCGTCGAGGACGCAGGCCCGGCCGCTGAAGCCGGCTCCATCGACGAAATCGTATGTCGGCGGAAAGCCCGCCGAGTCTGGACCGCCGTCGCCGGCGTTCCTCCCAGTTGAGTCCTGGTAGGGAGGAACGATCGCGTAACAACCGCCCAAGTCGCACAGCACGGAGCTCATCGGATTAGTCTCTGACCGCCACATCCGGCCTCAACGCAATCGCCTTTCGCAGGTAGACGTGCGTGTCGAGTGGCCGCGGCGCGCGGGGCTCGACCTGCACCAGCGCCCTGAGACATCGCTCCATCGATCCTTCGACGGGAATCTCACTCGCGCAGAGGAGCGGCACACCTACCCAGCCCATCTCGCGCGCTGCCAGCGCCGGGAACGCCGACTTCAAGTCGTGCGTCACCGTGAAGAGCACGCTGACGATTTCCTCAACCTCGAGAGAGTTCCGCTCCACGATTTGTCCGAGCAGCTCGCGCGTCGCCTCGGCGATTTGCTTTGGGTCGTCTTCGTCCACCGAAGTGGCGCCGCGAATCGCGTGCGTGCGTCGCCAAAGTTGAGAGCGTTGCGACACGACAGCGACGAATCGGGTGTGATTGTCGCGCTGATCCTGAATCCCTTCCTCCAGCACACACAGCCCGTAGCGCTGAGCAGCGGCGAGACTCGCGATCGCGGCGCGCGAGAGATCTCCACTCTCGGCGACCTCGCGCGCGGCCCCGCCCGTGTCGAACGACTTGCCAGGCTTGATCCACCGGTGCGTCTCGAAGAAACGATTGCACTGGATGAGAGCAACCGGATGACTCGAGGCGCTGCGCAATCCATCGAGCGTCGCGCCTTTGGGAGCGAGCAGGCAGTGACGCACGGCAACGAGCGTCTCGCCGACGATTCGCAGATCAGGATGCGCGGCGAGAGCGGACCATCCCGCCTCAACCTTCCCGATCGAGGAGTTCTCGACGGGAATCACGCACGCGTCGGCGTTGCCTTCGTGAACGGCGCGCACGGCGCCAGCGAATGTTGGGACTGGTATCGCTTCGACCGCGTGCCGCCATATCTGCGCGATCGCGTCCTCGGCGTAGGCGCCCCGATCTCCCTGAAATGCAACGCGCATCGTCAGGCTCCGGGGGTGAGGCTCACCAGACGCGTGCGGTCCCGTACCGTTCCTGTGCAACTCCTGCGATTTCAACATGACTGCCCCGATGGAGGTCAACGAATGGGCTGCCGCTCGTCGTCGGGGTCTCTCAAAAGAGAAGGCCCCCGCGATTGGCGGAGGCCCGGAGTCTTTTGTAAGCTGCGTCTACTCTACTGCACGCGCGACCGGGGCCCCCATCGGTTGTCGCCGAAGAAGCCGAAATAGTAGGTCGCGGTAAAGGAGAAGTTGCTCACGGGGCCAAGAATAGGCGCGCGCTCCGAAAAAGTAAAGAGCGTGATTGCGGGCAAGTTGTTTGTCCGGGCCCTCGGCACACAGGCTCGACGCCAAGGTGTTAATTCATGATGATGATTCCGCCGCTCGAGCCCCCAAACCTCGGGTTCACGATGTTGTTGAAGATCGAGCCGAAGCTGTAGCTCAGACCGAGGAAGACGGAGTAAGTGTAAGACGTCTCGAGCTGGCGCAGGCGTAACAGCCGATCCTGATCGCTCAGACCGCCGCGCGGGAGATAAAGCTGGTCCCGGAGGAACGACACGTACGCGAACGAACTGAACGAGAATCCCTTGAACAGCCGCAGATCCAGGCTGTTGAAGAAAATGAGATGCCTCTTGGTAAAATCGTCGAGGTACGCCGCGCCTTCGAGCGAGCTGCTCACCGATCCCCACGGCTGTTTCAGACCGAGCGATACAGTCAGCGTCTGATCGCCGCGAACCTCGCTGACCTTGTCGAAAATCGTCGTGTCCTGGTACCTGAAGAAATTGATGCCCGGCGAGTACTGGAGCGTGAGACTCCGCCTCGTCGACTGCGAATAGGGAAAGAAATTGTACTCGACGGCGGGTGCGAATCGGATTGCGCGCCGCTGATTCAGGAACGTCGACGCCATCCACGACGCGCGCTGGCCGGCTGACCACCGTTTGCCGAGGCTTTTTACGATCAGGTCGTTGAAGCCATAACTGTGTGAGTAGCTGTTGAACTTGCTGCTGTCGCTGAGAATGAATCTGCTCTGGCCATAGTTGCCATTCACGCTGAGGACGGTCTTCCACATCTCGGTCGTGCGGTTGGCGCTGACGGACCCATTGACCGAGACCTGGCTGTACGACTGCTCACCGTTCCCGTTTCCGTTCGCCGATAATGTGAATACCCAGAGATTCCAGGGATCTCTGGTTGTTCCTTTGGCGCCCTCACCAGTGCCGGTGGGCGCTGTGTAGGTGACGTCGAACCGGCCGGCCTGGCCGAGGTGCGCATAATACCGGACCAGGATCAACCTGATGGTTCGCGCCAATCCGTGCCTCACATCATCCTGACTCGCGCTCGGCGGTGCCACGTAGGTGAGCGTGTCGGCGAGGTTCGCCAGCTCGTGCAGGCCGATGAAATGGAG
>DHJM01000176.1:5444-5629 GCA_002404335.1 Gemmatimonadales bacterium UBA4720 | reverse complement strand
TGCGCGTACTGCCGGTCGCGCACGTAGTCAACGAAGTTGATTTCCGTGTGGATGAAATCGACATCGCACATGCCACAATCGAGAAAGACGCGGAGCCTGATTGGCTGCGGCGCGGAGTCGTTGGGCGCCGGCTGTTGCGCCCCCGCGGAAGAAAACGCGAGGGCACCCAGAGTGGCCAGCAAATA
>DHJM01000176.1:4482-5376 GCA_002404335.1 Gemmatimonadales bacterium UBA4720 | reverse complement strand
GGTGTCGAGCGCGAACAACTTGAAGAAGTAGCGGTGCCGTCCGATGGGCGGGCACGGCCCCATGTAAATCGGTTTGTTCCCTTCGTTGCTTCCCTGCGCGCTGCCGACGGGCATCCCCTTATTGGACGCGTTCTCGGACAGGCTGGTCGCGCTCGCGGGAATGTTATAGGCCACCCAGTGCGAGACGACGCGCGTCGGTTTGGCCGGATCGGGTGCGTCGGGATCCTCGACGATGAGCGCGTAGCTCTTCGCACTCGCCGGCGCGCCCGACCACGCGAGCGGGGGCGAGATATTGGTGCCTTCGCAGGTGTACTTGGCCGGCATCGATGCGTTCGGGTCGAAAGCGGACGAAGCGAGATTGAATATCATGGGCACGGTGTTGGCTGGGCCGCTGGTGTCCTTCGGGCGGCCCACGTTGGTGATGACTGCCGCGGTATCCGTGGTAGCCGACTTCGACTTTCCACAGGCGACAGCGAGAGGGAGAAGAATGACTGCCGGAAGATTGCGGAGGAGCATTCTGCGATCCTGTCGAATGAGTTGCACCTTCAAGACTACGTGAATGGGACGACTACTGCGAGCCCCGAAGTTGGCGAATCTGGATCACGAACCCCACGAGTCCTCCGACGTAAAACAGCGCGCCAAATATCGTGAGCGTAATCGCCGTCGATTGAGCCGACGCCAATCGGGCGAGCAGCGTGCATAGTGCTCCAGCGGCAGAGAGAGCATAGGCGGTCCCTTTGCCCAACGGTCCGCCGACGCGTTGAGCTCTGAAGGTCTGTGCAATGAAGAGCACGACCAATACGACCATAACGGCGAGGCTTATTACCCGGAGCAGCCTGCTGTCGCTGCGACCGGCGAGGCTCGCGGTTACAGTTGCCACGGCGAGAATGAGCG
>DHJM01000176.1:0-4385 GCA_002404335.1 Gemmatimonadales bacterium UBA4720 | reverse complement strand
GCGAGCATTGCCCAGTAGTGAGCAAAGCTGCCGCCCAGCACGCACAAGTGCCAGATCTCGTGGGACCCAAAGAGTCGCGGCGTGGCGCCGGATGTCGCGCGGGGCCATTTGGTGGCATGCACGACGGCGCCCAGAGTGTAAATGATTCCGCCCGCGAGCAGCCAGAGCAGGAATCCCGCCGGGGCTGCGGCAAGCAGGGGACGCACCAGGAAAACAGCGATCCATCCCATCCCGATGTACAACGCACTCGCGAGCCACTGTGGGGCGTGCATCCAGACGACGGTCTGAAATACTCCCATGGCGGCAAGCGACCAGACTGCGATGAGCAGCCCGATACCGAGCCGGCCGCGCAGCAGCACCAGACAGACGGGTGTGTACGAGCCAGCGATGAGGATATAGATCATCATGTGATCGATGCGCCGGAGGTGCGCGACAGCCCTCAGCGAGACCTTGAGCGAGTGATAAAACGCGCTGGTGCAGTACATCGAGACGAGGCTCGCGCCAAAGATAGAGAACGCGACGATCTGCCGAGTGCTTCTGTTGTCGACGGCGATGACGAGGAGGACCACGAGTCCGACGATGGAGAGGACTGCACCGACGAGGTGAGTCATGCCGTTGACGGGCTCGCGGAACGGGACGCGAAAGTTCATGCGGAATAACTACGCAAACGGTAGACCCGCAACAGTCTTTACTCTGCCCCTGTTTCGCGAAATCGGAAGGTCGTCTGGGGCAGCGGCATCACCCAACCAGCTGATCTCGGTAGCGACTTCCCCAGACTCTTGCGAAACGCATGGAGATCTGTAGCGGGACTCAGCTGCTTTGGCAGCGTTTGTGACCGAAAAAAGTCTTCCCAGTGCGCGACGATCACCTGTCGCGGGCTGAGTACGGCCAGGAGACTGTCGGGCGTATTTGAAACGTTTGACGACGTCGCCGCGCACAGCACCGCCAGGTCAACCGCGCGCTCTGCGAGAAGCTCGCTGGGCGGAAATCCGAGCGGTGGCTCGCTCGGCGCGTCCTGAAAATAGATTCTGAAGACCGGCTCTCTGGTGCCGGCAGC
The DNA here is from genome assembly GCA_002404335.1 of Gemmatimonadales bacterium UBA4720. Taxonomy (GTDB): domain Bacteria; phylum Gemmatimonadota; class Gemmatimonadetes; order Gemmatimonadales; family Gemmatimonadaceae; genus UBA4720. The sequence goes on along the minus strand of DHJM01000176.1, from coordinate 3,328 downwards.
CAGGACATCAATCAGGTACGCGTACGGTTCGCCGAGTTTCCATTCGGCGGCTGTGTGCGGTAGGCTGTCCAGATCGACACCAACTGAGCCGGCGGTAAAGGTGTAGCTTCGTCTCCACTCCCGGAAAGTTGGCGCGTGACCGGCGATCAGGGCCATGAAACGGTAGGCGCTGTCGTCGGTGTAATACCACACGCCACGCCGCTCCCTCGTTCCCGCTGTTGTCGCGGAAATGGCCACGACCCGCTGCCCCCCGTTTGACCGTAGAGCCGAGTCGCCCATCAGCATGTGACGAACGGAAGGTGCGCCGTAGATCCTGGCTGTGGTGGCGCGCTTCGTCGCAATGAATGGTATGTCCATTAGGTGATCGTAATGGCCATGGCCAACGAGGATTGCCGTCGCCCGATCCGCGGATCGAGGAAGCATTTTGTCAATTGCCTGCGTGTCGGCCGAGATGCGCGGTGAACTGCGCAGCAATCGAGTCAGTCGAGGCATCACCATCGCCAACGAAGGATTGCTGAAAAAAGGCGCGGTCAACAGCACGTGACCCTGGTGCTCGATCAACAGGCCCGAGACTCCCAGGTACGTAATGCTGACAAGGCGCTCTGGATCGCCGCACGCGTCAGAGGCACATCCGACCGCCTGGGGACGGGATTCAACCTTATTGTAGATGGTAGTCGGAGGACGGCATCCGAGTGGGAGAAGCAACGCGATGACAAGTGGTTTTATTACACGCATGGCTTCCCCCCGGCGAACCTGAAAAAGGCCCGTCTCAGTCTAGTCCGAGTCCGCGCAAGATCTCCTGGAACCGTGGATCAACGGCGATCCGATCGTAGAGTGGTACTCTGATCCCAAAACCAAGCGTGCAATCGCGCGTCGACGATGCTTTCTCGAGCCACTCGAAAGCAGCATCTGGTTGATCGAGATTGGCATAAGTCCACGAGAACATTGTCGGTGCGACGTAGACTTGCTGCGAGCGCTCGAGCAATTCGGCGAGCACGGTTTCCGCCGCAGCGCGCTCGCCGGCCATCGCGTAGACCGCTGCCAGGAGCGCACGCAACAGATTGACATGAGGCGAGAGCAATACACCTCGCTCAGCATGATCGATTGCTTCCTTGTACATCCCTTTTGCGGCGTATGACAGTGTCATTGCCAGCAGGGCGAGAAAAGATGTGCGATCCCGCTCGAGGGCTCGCTGGCATTCGGCAATCGCCTGGTCGAACTGTCGCCCATGGTACGAGACGAGCGCGGCTATTCCGTTGGTTGCCGGAGATAGCGGATCGAGCTCCTGTCCCAGGCGCGCGGCCTCCGAGGCCTCACGCGGCCTCTCGACGGTGCTGAGAAGCCACGCATGAAGACTGTGCGCGAGTGCGTAGCGCGGGTTGAGATCAATCGCATGAAGGAGGGAAGATTCTGCCGCATCCCAATCCCAGCTCAGGAGCTGAACGAAGCCAAGGGAAGTGCGCGATTCCGCCAGCTCGGGGGCCAACTCTACCGCGCGCGTTGCGGCTGCGAGTGCCTTGGGTAGAACCTCTGAACCAGGGAGGAACCCCCAAAGTCCCGGCACGCAGTACGCGTCGGCGAGTCCGTGATATGCGAGCGCGTAATTGGGATCCTTGACAAGCGCATACTCGTAATGGCGAATTGCCTTTTCCAGCATTCCCTTCACGTTCCATCGATACCAGCAATGCCGGCCCCGCAGGTACAGCTCGTATGCCGCCACGTTTTCAGTGTGCCGCTTGCCGAGAGCTTCATCCTGCGCCGCAGTAAGCTTGACCTTTAGCCGGTCGACGATACTTCGCGCGATCTCGTCCTGGATTGCAAAGACGTCCTCGATCTCTCGATCGTATTGTTCCGACCAGATGTGGTATCCGTCGTGCGCATTGACAAGTTGAGCGCTGATTCGCACGCGCTGACCCATTCGACGCACACTTCCTTCGAGGATGGTGTTCACATTCAGGAGTTGCCCGATCTCGGTGATGCCCAGTGACTTGCCCTTGAGACCGAAAGTGGAAGTGCGGGCGGCAACCTTCAGCGTGGGAATTCGCGAAAGAGCATTGAGAATCTCCTCCGTTATTCCGTCGGAGAAATATTCGTTGTCGGGATTCTCGCTCATGTTCGCGAACGGCAGAACACCAATGGATGGCTGCTCCGCGTCGCGGAGGCGATTGGCTGCGGTCGGGGTCAAGCGATAAGCCGTCGTTTCCAATGGACGGAGAGATTCGTTGCTTCTACCAGCCGTTGAAACGGTCGGCGGATGTGGATCTATCGACGTGTGATCGGATAACACGCGAAGGAGATCATCCGCGCGTCCAAAACGCTCCTCCGGCTGCCGCGCCAGCGCTTTGAGAACTACTTCGTCGAGCCAAATAGGAACCTCTTTCCGAACAATCGAGGGTCGCGGTGGAGGCTCGGTGAATCGCTTGACGAACCCTTCTTTCCCTGCGAACGGCGGCTTCCCGGTCAACATCTCGTACAGAACACAACCGAGGCTATAGATGTCGCTACGTCCGTCGAGTTGACGATCTCCCATTAACTGCTCGGAACTCATGTAGGCCGGGGTACCGGGTCCACCCATGCCGGTGCGCGTCAGCTGTTGCACTCCGGCTACGTCGATTGCGCGCGCGATGCCGAAGTCCGCGACGATGGCGTGTCCACCGGACAGCAGAATGTTCTCCGGCTTGATGTCGCGGTGGATAACGCCCTCACGGTGAGCATAAGACAAAGCATCTGCGACTTCGCAAGAGATCCGTACGGCCGCATCTATTGTCAGTTGGCGCTCCCGGCCCATCCTCGCCCGCAGCGTCTCCCCGCTGACGTAAGGCATCAGATAGTAGATGAGCGCTTCCACATGACCCGAGTCGTGGAGGGGCAGGATATTCGGATGTTGCAGACGCGCCAGCATCCGAATTTCGCGTACAAATCGCAATTCGCCTGTGTCGGAGCTCGGATCGGCGTTCAGAACCTTGAGTGCCACCTGGCGGTCGTGCCTTGTGTCAGTCGCGAGATAGACGGTGGCGAACGCGCCCTGTCCGATCTCTCGCCCGATATCGTATCGTCCGGCAAGCGCAGCCCGGAGAGGGCCGATCGGGTCGTGGGGAGTGGGCGGGGTCGTCACGCAGCCTCCTCGCTCAGCTCGTTCTGATTCGGGCTCGGGGCTCTAGCCTCGAGGCCGCTCCACGAATTTGCCATGACGCCTTTTGACGGGGCTCGGCAAACATAGGTCGCTAGCGTAGTTAGAGCCAGAGTCCAATGACCGAGGCATTGGCGGCAACCGTTCCCAGTCCCCAGATTAGGCCGCCAGCAAATGAGCGAACCGGATTTTTCTTCC
>DHJM01000175.1:5304-7103 GCA_002404335.1 Gemmatimonadales bacterium UBA4720 | reverse complement strand
GCGATGTAGCCGAAGGAGCCGATCGTCAGCAGGGTCCGGCGTCCGAGGCGGTCAATGAGCCACAAGCCGACGAACGTGAAAGTGAGATTCGTGATGCCGATGCCGACGGACTGGAGCAGGGCAGCTTTGGCGCCGAGTCCGGTCATCTGGAAAATGCGCGGCGCGAAGTAGAGTATGGCGTTGATGCCCGAGAGCTGGTTGAAGAACGCGACGAGGAAGGCGAGCATGATCGGCACGCGCAGGCGCATCGACCAGAACCCTCTCGCGCTCGTCTGCTGAGAGGACGCGGCGACGATGTCGTCCGCCTCGGCCTCGATCTCCGCAGGCGATGCGGCGGGTTCGATGAGGCGGAGCACTCTCAGCCCCGCTTCGCGGTCGCCTTTCCGCGTGAGCAGCCAGCGCGGGCTTTCCGGAATGCCGAAGCACATCAGGGTGTAAGCCATCGACGGAAATGCCGCGACGCCGAGCATCCAGCGCCACGCGTTGGTCCCGATGCCGGCAAGCAGCGCGTTCGAGAGGAAGGCGATGACAATGCCGAAGACGATATTGAACTGGAACATCCCCGCCAGCCGGCCGCGATGCGCCGGCGGCGCGATCTCCGCGATATAAAGTGGGGCAACGACGGTGGAGATGCCGATGCCGATGCCGCCGAGCAGCCGCGCCGCTATGAATGCATAGACATTCCATGCCATAGCGGAGCCCACCGCGGAGACGATGTACAGCGTTCCGATCCACAGCAACGTGGGCTTGCGGCCGAACCGATCCGCGGGCAGTCCGCCGGTCAGCGAACCGAGCACGGTGCCATAGAGCGCCGCGGCCATCGCGATCCCGTGCACGCCGGCGCTCAGGCCCCAGAGTCCCTGAATCGTCTGCTCGGCACCGGAAATGACGACGGTATCGAAGCCAAAGAGAAACCCGGCGAGCGCGGAGGTAATCGCCCATACGAGCAACCGGCCATTCATCCGTGGCGGGGTTCCGCGCAGCATCGTTATCGGGCTGCTGTCCGCATCAGCGAGAGAAGCATTCATAGTGGTCTGCTGGGGTCTGCCCAGCGGGCCGCGTCAAGATGCGCCATCGTGATCCGCAACCGCAACCGCACCGAGCGGTTTTCAGTCGTCGCCCGCCATGCGTCCACCACCAACACTCTTTCTGGTCTGTGGGCTAGCGGGCGCCGGCAAGACGCGGTAGCACTTCCCACACCGCGCTCCGGCGCTGGGCACTCAAGGTTCATTACGTTATGTCGCGGGGAACGGACACCATAAATGGACACCATGGAGCAATCCGGCACGAAAGAGAAAACCCCGCAAGCGCCTAAACGCTTACGGGGTATTGATCTGAGACTTATGGGCCTGGGTAGAGTTGAACTACCGACCTCACGCTTATCAGGCGTGCGCTCTAACCACCTGAGCTACAGGCCCTTCGCCACACGCTAACCGCCTATGGCGCAGAGTCTTGCAAGTTAGTCGCGCCCCGAGGCATGGTCAATCGGCGGAACACGGCGATGTCAACGGTGTTCAACATCGGCGGAACACGGCGATCGTGACGAAACGGTAATGCTGTTTTCACGATCGCGTCATGCCCGGAGATGAGTATTTAGAGCGGGTAAATCTCCCTCGGACGCATAGACTCATTCCGCCGAGCATCGAATGACTCAAAATCGAAAGGGATTCACACTAATCGAAGTCGTTGTCGTCACGGTCGTGATCGGCGTCCTCGCGGCGGTCGCCGTGCCGCGCCTGGCTGGAAGCAAGGACAAGGCATACGTCGCCGCGATGAAGGCCGACCTGCATACGATCGCG
>DHJM01000175.1:4831-5111 GCA_002404335.1 Gemmatimonadales bacterium UBA4720 | reverse complement strand
AGTCCTCGTACTTGCGCGGATGCGCCGGGTGAGGCTTCTCGATCTCCTCCGTGTCGAACTCGTCGTCCAGATCTATGAGGTCGTCGTCGAGATCATCGCCGAGATCGTCATCCTCGTCGTCCTCGTCGAGATCATCATCGTCCAGGTCCGCGTCGTCGGCGTCTTCCACATCGTCGGCCCACTCGTCCTCGACATCATCCTCATCATCATCTTCCAGATCGTCCTCGAGATCCTCGTCCTCGGGGTCACCTTCCGGGGCCTTCTTCGCCAGCCACGCTTC
>DHJM01000175.1:4046-4645 GCA_002404335.1 Gemmatimonadales bacterium UBA4720 | reverse complement strand
GCGCGCTCGCGCTTCGCCTCGCGTGACAGTTTCTTCCGATCGTTAGAGTTGAGGAAGCGTTTCCGCAGTCTGATGGACTTCGGCGTAACCTCGATCAGCTCGTCTTCCTCGATATACTCCAGCGCACCTTCCAGCGTCAACTCCCGCGGCGGCTCGAGCTGAATGTTTTCGTCGCTCGACTTGGACCGCATGTTGGTCAGCTTCTTCTCACGGGTCGGATTGACATCCATGTCGCCCGGCCTCGAATTCTCGCCTACCAGCATGCCCTCATAAACCGCGTCACCAGGGGCAACAAAAAGGGTAGCTCTCTCCGCGAGATTTGCAAGCGCGAAAGCCACTATGACGCCGCCTTCCATAGAAACCAGTGTCCCCCTCGTCCGGCCCGCCAGCGGACCCGCCCACTGCCCGTACTCGAGGAAGCGATGGTGCATGATGCCCGTGCCCCGGGTGTCGGTGAGGAACTCCGATCTGTAGCCGAAAAGTCCACGCGCGGGGATTTTGTAAAGAAGTCGTACCATTCCCTGCCCCGGGTTCTTCATCTCCAGCATCGCCGCCCGCCGCGGCCCCAGCTTCTCGATCACGACGCCAAGGAATTCTTC
>DHJM01000175.1:2324-3832 GCA_002404335.1 Gemmatimonadales bacterium UBA4720 | reverse complement strand
AGAATGGTGAGGTGAAGCTCACCACGGCCCGAGACGGTCCACGTGTCTGTCGATTCGGTGTCTTCCACCCTGAGCGCGACGTTCCGCTCGAGCTCCTTGAACAGCCGCTCCCGGATCTGACGAGAGGTGACGAATTTCCCGTCCCTGCCTGCGAAGGGAGAGTTGTTGACGAGGTAGTCCACCGAGATCGTCGGCTCTTCGACCGAAATCCCGGCCAACCGCTCCGGATGCTCGAGATCCGTCACGGTGAGGCCGATCTCGACTCCCTCGAGTCCGGCGAGCGCCACGATCTCGCCCGCGGATGCCTGCGGAACCTCAATACGATCGAGCCCCTCATAGGTGAAGAGCCTGGTCACGCGCGACTGCTCCGCCTTCTGCGAGCCATCGAGTGGCAATAGCGCAACCGAATCTCCGACGTGAATAGTGCCCCGCTCGATGCGGCCGATCCCCAGACGTCCGAGGTATGGTGAGTGATCGATGGTCGAAATCAGCATCTGAAACGGACCCGCATCATCATGCGGCGGCGCGGGGACGTGCTCTATGATCGCGTCGAACAGGGGCGAGAGATCGACCGGCGTGACCTCCATGTCCATTGTCGCCACACCTTCGCGCGCGGACGCGTACACAACCGTCGCGTTGAGCTGGGCCTCGTTCGCCTCGAGCTCGATCAACAGGTCGAGCACTTCGTCGTGGACGCGCATCGGGTCCGAGCCGGCTCTGTCGATCTTGTTGATCACGATGATCGGCGTGCGGTCGAGCGCCAGAGCCTTCCTGAGGACGAAGCGCGTCTGGGGCATGGGCCCATCGAACGCATCGACGACGAGCAGCACGCCATCCACCATGCGGAGGATGCGCTCCACCTCGCCGCCGAAGTCGGAGTGGCCCGGGGTGTCGACGATGTTGATCTTCGTCCCTTTCCACCGGACCGAGGTGTTCTTCGCGAGGATAGTGATGCCGCGCTCGCGCTCGAGCGGGTTGGAATCCATGACGCGCTCCATCACGACCTGGTTCTCGCGGAATGCTCCTGCCTGCCGGAGCATTTTGTCCACGAGGGTAGTCTTGCCGTGATCGACGTGCGCGATGATCGCGATGTTACGGTATTCCAGCTTTGCCATAGCCTTATAAGTTAGCTAGGCGTGCAAGTGCCTCTCGCGGTCGAGCATATCGTCCTTTTCGAGCTGGATTGTCACGTGCTGGATGCCGAAGAGCCGCATCGCGTCGTGGACGTGCCCCAGGACGTGCTGGTGCTGTCCGGGCTCGCGCACAATGGCGTGCGCGCTCATCGCCACCACCGCCGGCGTGACCGCCCAGACGTGCAGATCGTGCACCGATTCGATCCCGGGGATCGCCTCCAGCTGCGCCCGCACCGCCGGAAGCGGGATATGCGCCGGCGTCGACTCGAGGAGGATGTCCACCGACTCCCGCACCAGGCGCCAGGCGCCCCTCATGATGAGAACCGTCGTGAGAATCGAGGCGATTGGGTCCGCCGCCAACCAGCCGGTGTAGCG
>DHJM01000175.1:747-2306 GCA_002404335.1 Gemmatimonadales bacterium UBA4720 | reverse complement strand
ACGTGCAGGTAGGCGCCACGGGCATTCATGCTGTCGGTCGAGCTGCCAACCAGCACCCTCGCGGCAATGATGTTGACGATCAATCCGCCCGTCGCCACCGTCAGCATCAGGCCGCTCTGGATGGGCGCGGGTGCGCGAAACCGCGACACGGCTTCCCACAGAATCCACGCGGAAATCATCAGCAGCGTGGCGCCATTGAGGAAGGCGGCCAGAATCTCCCACCGCAGGTAGCCGTAGGTCTTCTGCGGCGTCTCCGGCTGCTTGCTGAACCACGCCACGAACAGAGCGAGCGCGAGCGCCGCCACGTCGGTGAGCATGTGGCCGGCGTCGGCGAGGAGGGCGATCGAGTTGGAGAGAAATCCACCGATGACTTCGACGACCAGCAGCGTCGCCGTGAGCACGAGGGCGATTCGGAGGCTCCGGACTGGAGCATCACTGGCGTGCGAGTGGCCCGGCCCGTGATGATGCGGGCCGTCGTGCTGGTCTCCCTGACCGGGATTGTGGTAAGTTGTATCCGTGCTCGGCCGGCTGCTCGCCATAATTCTGCTCGTGCTCCTCAACGCGTTCTTCGTTGGCGCCGAGTTCGCTCTTGTCCGCTCCAGACGGACGCGTCTGGAAGCGATGGTCCGAAGTGGCGACCGACTCGCCCGCTTCGCCGTTCGTGCCGCCTCAAATATCTCCCGCATCCTCTCCGCGAGCCAGCTTGGGGTCACGCTGGCAAGCCTGGGCCTTGGGTGGGTCGCTGAGTCGACCGTCGGCGAGGTGTTCGAACACCTGTTCGCGAATCTCCCGTTCGCCATCGAGGTGTCGATGCGCCTTACGCTGGCGGCAACGGTAGCGCTGATCATCGTCACCTATCTGCACGTGGTATTTGGCGAACTGGTGCCGAAGGCCGCCGCGCTCAACCACCCGGAATCGCTCGCCCGCTGGCTCGCGCCGCCGCTGTTGTTCTTCGCCTGGATCACTACTCCATTCACTTTCTTCCTCAACAGATCCTCGCTGGTGATTCTGCACGCCCTCGGTCAGGAAAAGGCGGGCTCGGAGGAAGCAGTTCATTCGCCCGAGGAAATTCGCCTCCTCGTCGAGCAATCGCAGGAAAGCGGACAGATGCTGGCCCACGATGCGGACATGATCGACGCGGTGTTCGAGTTCTCGGAGAAGAACGCGCGCGAGGTGATGACGCCGCGGACAGAGCTGGTGGCATTGCCGGTCGAAGCGACGCTGTCGGAAGTGCTCGGCGTAGTCCAGGAGAGCGGGCTGTCGCGCTATCCTGTGTACGACGAATCAATCGACAACATCATTGGAGTGGTGCTGGCCAAGGATCTCCTCAAGCTTCTCGCGCCTCGCACGGACACCGACGCGTTCGATCTTCCGTCCATCATGCGCCCCGTGCACGTGATCCCCGGCTCGCGCGAAGTCGAGGAGGTACTCGCCGATTTCAAGCGGCTCAAGGAGCACATGGCGGTCGTGCTCGACGAGTACGGTGGAACGGCCGGGGTCGTGACAATGGAAGACCTGCTCGAGGAGCTGGTCGGCGAGATTCTCGACGAGTACGACAC
>DHJM01000175.1:0-700 GCA_002404335.1 Gemmatimonadales bacterium UBA4720 | reverse complement strand
ATCCCCGACGAGGACTACACCACGATCGGGGGCTACGTGTTCGGCGTGCTGGGCCGGCTGCCCATCGTCGGTGACCGCGTGATTGCCGGCGGCGCGATATTCACTGTGCGCGAGATGGACGGGCGGAGGATCGAGTCCCTGTCGGTCGATCTGCAGGCGGTCGGCGACCGCCGCGCGACTGACCACGAGCCACAATCGACGCACAAAGAAGCGTAGCCGCAATCATGCTCGACGGGTCGGCGCGATTCAGGCCGGCAATGTCGAGCGCGGTTCCGTGATCTGGCGACGTGCGCGGAAATGGAAGGCCGAGCGTCACGTTCACGGCACTGCCGAAGGACGCGACCTTGATCGCAGTCATGCCTACATCATGATATGGCGCGATCACCGCATCGAACTCGCCGCGCATGGCGCGCACAAAAACCGTGTCGGCGGGGAAAGGCCCCTCGATTCCAGCAGCACGGGCCGCTGGCGCGAGAAGCATCGAGTCCTCGCTGCCGAATCTCCCGCCATCGCCCGCGTGCGGATTCAATGCGCACAACGCGATCCGTGGCTCGGCCAAGCCAAACCACTCCTCTAGTCCTTTGCGCGTGATCCCGGCTGCCTGCGTAATAAGGTCAGCGGTCAGCTTCTCGGGTACGTCGCGGAGGGCGATGTGCGTTGTCGCGAGAACGACTCGAAGCTTGTCCGACGCGAGCATCAT
>DHJM01000122.1:12889-13929 GCA_002404335.1 Gemmatimonadales bacterium UBA4720 | reverse complement strand
TTGCTCACGGTGCTCCACCACTCGTCCGAGGTGAAGCCGCGACCATTCTTGAAAGCCGTGTTGTACAGTGTGCGCAACACATCGTCGAGCGAGCTGTTGTTGTCGCTCGCGTCGCGGATCATGATGTCGAGCAGCAGTCCGGCGAGCGAACCCTTTGAATAGTAGATGTACTCGGTCCCATCGCGCGGATGGATCCACGTCGAGAGCGACGCATCCTCCAGCGCCGTCGGTGCCAGCGCCTCGACTTCGGATATCTTGTCACTCGTGAGAAGGTAGAAGCCGTTCGCATCCACGATCCCGCCACGGACTTCCGCCAGATCGGCGTAGTAGTCGGTGATTCCCTCGCTGATCCATAGCAGCGGTGTGGGCTGCTCCTCGTCGTACCTGTACGGAAAGAGATCGGCGGGGCGCAGGCGCTTGACGTTCCAGGCGTGAAAGATTTCGTGCGCGTAGAGGGATGGCAGCACGGGCGTGCCGAGCATTCCGGGATTCAGGACATCGACGTGGGAATTCTGGTGCTCGAGCCCCGAGCCGCCCCCGTAGGATGGATCGGTGATCTGCAGCACGCTGTACGTGCTCCACGGCACTTCACCGAACACTTTCACCTCTGCCGGAATCACGCGCTTGAGCGCCTCCCAGACGGCGACCCGCGCGCCGCCGGTCACACTTCCCGACGGATATGTCGCAAAGCGGACCCACGTCCCGGAGATCTGTGCGCTGTCGAGATCGAACTGCCCGACGAAGAAGGGCATATCCACGAGATCGTGATAATTCGGTGCGGAGTAGCGGTGCGCGCCCGCCTGCGTCATTCCGGTCACGATCTTCCATCCGGCTTCGGTGTTCACCGTCACTGAGGCTGGAAAATCGAAGCCTCTGCCCTCCGGATATGGAAAGAGATTCGTCCCGTTGAAGAGAAGAAAGTCTGGACGCGACCACGTGTTGGCGTTGTCGAGGCTGTCGGCCAGATAATCGAATTTCACCGTGATCTCGCCCACTCCGCGGGGGCGGATGCGCCAGGTATCCGGATCGATCTTGTCCCA
>DHJM01000122.1:1136-12880 GCA_002404335.1 Gemmatimonadales bacterium UBA4720 | reverse complement strand
AAAGTTGGCGATCTCGTAGGCTCCGGGCGTCCATTTGGGAATCGAGAGAAGGACAGGATCCGTCCCTCCCACGGTGAACGTCATCGTGGACGTGACCTGCCGCCGCTCCGCGTTCGCGCGCGTGAACGTCACCTCGTATCGGATGTCGGTGATTGGCGCGGAAGTCGCGGTGCCCTGGGCCAATGCGCGCGGCGGGACCAGTGGCGCGGAGAGCCCTGCGAGCAGCAGAATGACGCTTGTTCTCATTTTTTGAAGTGTGGCGTGGACATGGCAACCGCTGGCGTAAGATGGAACACCAACCGCGATCTCTGACTTGCAAGACTCGTTCGCGCGGCATGTTAGGAGCGCCCCCCGCGTGATGCTATATTCGACCCGCCTCGACAATCCCGCTGTCTCGTCGGTTCGTGCCCCCGCCTCTACACGAATTCCCACATATCCTGATGATAGCCTCTGATTCTCTCAGCTTTCTGAAAAAGCTGCTCGATACGCCTGGCCCTTCCGGCTTCGAGGCCGCGCCCGCAAAGGTGTGGCGCGACTACGCAAAGAAATTCGCGAAGGTGAGCGGGGACGTCGCCGGCAACAGCCTCGCCGAAGTGAATGGCGGCGGCAAGCCCACAATCATGCTGGCCGGCCACATCGACGAGATCGGCGTCATCATCAGCTACATCGACGACCAGGGCTACGCGTACATCCAACCCATCGGGGGCTGGGATCCCCAGGTGCTGATCGGACAGCGGCTCCGCTTCATCGGCCGCCATGGCGAGGTGTTCGGCGTCGTCGGCAAAAAGCCGATCCATCTGATCAAACTGGAAGAGCGCGAGAAGGCAGCGAAGTTCACGGAAATCTGGGTGGACCTCGGCGCCAAGACCAAGAAAGAGGCGGAGGGGATGGTTCTGGTGGGCGATGCCGGCGTGATTGACTCGCGCACCATGGAATTTCCGAATGGGAGACTCGTTTCGCGCTCGATCGACGACCGGATCGGCGCATTCGTCGTCCTCGAGGCGCTGCGTCGGTACGCTGAAAAGCCCGGTTCGGCCAAAGTCGTCGCCGTCGCTACGACGCAGGAGGAGATCGGCTACCGCGGAGGCGGCGCTGGCGTGTGCGCGAACTGCATCGCGCCGCAGATGGCGATCGTCGTCGATGTAACGTTCGCGATCGATCATCCTGGGGTCGAGAAGAAGGAATACGGCGATGCCGCCATCGAAGGAGGCCCGGTGTTGACGCGCGGGTCCATCATCTCGCCGGTGGTGTTCGGCATGCTGATGAAGACGGCGGAGACCAGGAAGATCCCTTTCTCGTTGCACGCAGCCGGCCGGGAGACGAGCACGGATGCCGACGCGATTCACATCGCGCGCGAGGGGGTCGCGACGGGGCTCGTCTCCGTCCCCAATCGTTACATGCATTCGCCCAACGAGCTGGCGAGCCTCCAGGACATCGATCACGCCGCGGAGTTAATCGCCGAGACATGCCGGGTGGTAACGAGCAAGACCGACTTCACGGCGCGGTAGTCGAGGGGTGTCGCTGAGCTAGCTCCCATGCCGAAGCCGATCCCCGCGCCACGGGAGAAAGGATTCACGACGACCGCTGGGTCGCCGCTCTACTGGGTGAAGTACGGTCGCCCGAATGCTCCGAAGCTGCTCATTCTTCACGGCGGGCCGGGGGCGGACCACCGGTACCTGCTGCCGCAGATGCTGCATCTTGGCGAGAAGTACGATCTGCTCTTTTACGACCAACGGGGCGGTGGTCGATCCAAGGCCGATGCGCGCGTTCCGATCACCTGGAAGACCCACGTCGAGGATCTGAGCGCGATCGTCGACGAGTTCGCATTGGACCCGTTGTCGATCGTCGGGTACTCATGGGGGGCGATGCTCGCGCTCCTGTACGCAGTCGAACAGCGGGGAAACCCCCATCTCCGCGCGCCCGATCGCATGGCTCTCATCAGTCCGGCGCCTTTGACGAAGGAGTACCGGCTTCAGTTCGAGGCAGAGTTCACCCGCCGACAGCTGAATCCGGAGATACACGGGATGCGCGAAGAGCTGGCGGCGTCGGGCCTCCGAGAGCGGGATCCCGACGCGTACCGGCAGCGCGCCTTCGAGCTGGGGGTCGCCGGTTATTTCTCGGATCCGCGCAACGCAAAGGACCTCACTCCCTTCCGGGTCGTCGGCAGAGTGCAGCAATCCGTCTGGGAAAGTCTGGGGGATTTCAACCTCATCAATGACCTGAAAGAGATCAAAATCCCCTCGATCATCATCTGCGGCCGTGACGATCCCATTCCATTTGCGTCATTCAGTGCAGGCGCCAGTGCGCTCGCAACGAACCTCGTAGTTCTGGACGAGTGCGGCCATGTGCCGTACGTTGAACAGCCGGAAAAGCTTTTCATGGCACTCGACCCATTCCTTAATGAATCCACTCCGACCGTACGAAGCTGAAACTCTGCCATGACATCTGACTCCGGCGTCACACAGCACGCGATCAGCTCGATCACGGTCGACGGCAAGGAATACAAGGTCGCGCTCCGTCTCGCCTACGATGGCGTGGAATACATTGGCAGGTTGTGGTTCAGCGATCCTTCGAGCGACCAGATGGGAATCCCGGATCACGGCGCCGTTCCCGGCCGGACGATCGCTGAAGCAGTCGAAGTAGCCAGGAAGCTCACTCCGCAGGACCTCGAGCGACGCTGCCACCGCGCTCTGGCCGACAAGAGACGCTACATCCGACTTCGTCGCGCGACTGAAGAGATCATCACCAAGATCAAGTACATGAATCGCGTCGCGGTAACGATGCGACACGGAATGCTCGATAGCGAAGGCGCCAGCCAGGAGCTCGAGCTGATTCAGAAGCAGATCGAAGACATCGTGAAGACGCTGCCCTTCCACGCCGGAATCGAAGAAACGGCCTAGTTCTCCGGCGATCCTGGACTCCGAATAGCAGGATTGGATGGGAAGGATCTGCGTGTAGAAACGGCGAAGGATGGCCCCGTATATTGGGGGAATGGATTCCCGCTCGGCCGCGCACGTTCTTTCCCAGATCGGCGCCCTCCTCGAAGTAAAAGGCGAACAGAAATTCAAGGCGCGCGCTTACGCCGGGGCAGCGCGCTCGCTCATCGCGCTCGACACCGATGATCTCGCCCCACTGTTGCGCTCGGGCGAGCTGGCGGACATTTCGGGGATCGGACCGGCGACGTTGTCCGTCGTTCGCGAGCTGATCGAGACTGGCGAGTCGTCGTACCTGAACGAGCTGCGCGAGGGAATCCCCGAAGGACTGCTGGAGCTTTTTCGGGTCCCAGGACTCAACGCCGCCAAGGTCCAGCTCATTCACGACTCGCTCGGTGTCCAGAATTTGGAGGACCTCGAGCGCGTGGCCCAGAATGGCCAGTTGGCCGAGCTTCCGAAGTTCGGCAAGAAGACGGCGGAGAAAATTCTCAGAGGGATCGAGACTCTCCGGCGCAACGCGCACCTCAAGCGCTTTCCGGCGGCAGCGGTCGAAGCGCACCTACTTCTCGCCAACGTCGTCAAGCATCCCGACGTCACTCACGCCGACGTCGCGGGCTCGATCCGACGTCACAACGAGGTCGTGGCCGACATCGATATTGTCGCCGAGTGTTCGGGCGATCCGGCGAGTGTGGCGGCATCATTCGGACGATCGCCCGGCGTCAGAGAGAGCAAGACCCGTGAGGATCCGGGCTCGGTGCATATTCGATTCGTCGATGGGACGCANNGGAAGCACGGCCCACGTAGAAGAGATGAAGGTGCTGGCCCGGAACAGGGGCTTCGAGATCGCCGGCAATTCGCTCATCGGGAAGGGAGGGGATCGCGTTCGCCTGAAGGACGAAGACGCGTTGTTCACCGCGCTGGATCTGGAGCCGATTCCGCCCGAAATGCGGGAGGGGATGGGTGAGATCGAGGCCGCGGCGCGGGGGGAGCTGCCGAATCTCGTGACCTTCGACGACATCCGCGGGGTGCTCCACTGCCACTCCGACTATTCCGATGGCACCGCGACGATCGAAGAGATGGCTGCCGCCGCAAAAGAACGCGGCTGGGACTACATCGGAATCTCGGATCACTCGGAGTCGGCGTTCTATGCGGGTGGACTCAAGCGCGGCCGGCTCCTTCGCCAACAGGAGGAGATCGACCGCGTTAATGCGCAAATGAACGGCTTTCGCATCCTCAAGGGAATCGAAGCCGACATTCTGGCCGACGGGCGTCTCGACTACGATGCGGAGATTCTGGACAGCTTCGACTACGTGATAGGATCGATCCATTCGCGATTCAGCATGGATGGAGAAGCGATGACAAAGCGCGTGCTGGCCGCGCTCGACGACCCGCACCTCACGATCCTGGCGCATCCGACCGGCAGGTTGCTCCTCACGCGCGAGCCGTACGCGATCAGCATTCAGGCGGTGCTCGAGAAAGCAGTGCAGGTCGGAGTCGCGGTGGAGCTCAACGCCGATCCTCATCGCCTGGACCTGGACTGGCGCTACTGCCGCCAGGCGAAGGAGCTGGGCGTCACGATCGAGATCGGGCCCGACGCGCACTCGACGGCTGGGCTCGACAACGTACATTTTGGAATTGGGATGGCGAGAAAGGCTTGGCTGGACGCGGGAGAGATTCTTAACGCGCGAAGCGCGGACGACGTGATCGCGTTTGCGCGGAAGCGACGGGCCCGGTGAAACGCACTACCCCAAAATCGAAAAAGCGCGAGCCTGCGCTCGCTAAGCCAAAAGTCGCCGTGCGGCTGGCGCGAAAGCCGCGAGTCACAAATCCTCGGGCTCGTCCTCAGCGAAAGGCTGCGCCTCGCCGAATCGCGAAAAATGCCATCGGCCTTCACGCACTCGAGGTTCTCTCCCGTCTCAGGCGCGAATATCCGGACGCACGCACGGAGCTCGACTACCAGACGCCGCTCCAGTTGTTGATGGCGACGATCCTGAGCGCGCAATGCACCGACAAGCGCGTCAACATGGTGACGCCGCTGCTCTTTCAGACCTTTCCGACGGCCGCGTCTCTCGCCGATGCGCCACCGGAAAAGCTCGAAGAGATCATCAAGAGCACCGGGTTCTTCCGCAACAAGACGAAAAGCCTCATCGGGCTCGGCAAGGCGCTCGTCGAGCACCACAACGGCGAGGTGCCGGATTCGATGGACGCGCTCGTCAAGCTACCCGGCGTCGGACGCAAGACCGCCAACGTCGTGCTCGGCAACGCGTTCGGGAAGAACGTAGGGATAGTCGTCGACACACACGTTGCGCGGCTGAGCCACCGCCTCGGCCTGACCAAGGGGACGGATCCGGTCAAGATCGAGCAGGATCTGATGCCGCTATTCCCGCGCGACGATTGGGCGCTGCTCGCGCACCTGCTCATCTTTCACGGGCGTAGAGTCTGCGAGGCGAGAAGGCCCAAGTGCGAAATCTGCGTACTCAATGACATCTGCCCGTCAAGCACGGTTTAATGTTATCATACAGCGCTAATTTCCTTTTAACGCGACCATGACAAAATTCGCCACGATAGAAACCAACCGGGGCACCATGAAGGCCGAGCTGTACGAGAAGGAGGCGCCGAAGACGGTCGCCAATTTCGAGAAGCTCGCTAACTCCGGCTTTTACGACGGCACCAAGTTCCACCGCGTCATCAAGGATTTCATGGTCCAGGGCGGTGACCCGTACTCGAAGGGCGGGGAGCACGCGAAGGGTCCGGTGGGAACCGGAGGTCCGGGTTACAAGATCGATTGCGAGACGAGCGGAAACCCGCGCAAGCACGAAGTCGGCGCGCTGTCGATGGCGCATGCCGGAAAGAATACCGGCGGCAGTCAGTTCTTCATCGTGCTCAGCGAGCAGAACACCAAGCACTTGAATGGAGTCCACACGGTTTTTGGCAAGGTTATCCAGGGGGCCGACGTGATCCCCAAGATCAACCAGAACGACACCGTGACGAAGGCCAGAGTTTCGAGCGGGCCGGAGGTGAAGTGATGGCGACGAAAAGGAAGACTGACCGGAGTGCAACCTGATGGCCACCAAGAAGAAGACCGACCTGAGTGCCGCGCTTACGGGGCTCATTCTGGGCTCCGTGACCCTGTTCCTGCTACTGACATCGATAGTCCTGCTGACGAACGCGCACTTTCGGGGCAAGGAGGCGGCGGAGGCGACCCACCAGTAAGACTGCGGTTCGAAGTAATTGACTAAAGGCGCGTCCGTCGTATATTACTGACTGGTCAGTAACTACCTGTTTAGCAATGCCTGGAACCAAACCAACCAAGTCAGTAAAGTCAGCCCAGCCGAAGTGGCGTAGACAGCCCGAGCACAGGCCCCAGCAGATCATCGAGGCCGCTCTCGAGGTTTTCGGCGAGTGCGGGCTCGCCAACGCCCGGCTTCAGGACATCGCCGAGCGCGCCGGGGTCTCCAAGGGCACCATCTACCTCTACTTCCCCAACAAGGAAGAGCTCTTCCGCGAGATGGTCCGGCAAACCGCCGTCGCCGCGATCGAGTACGCCGAAAGAACTGTCGGCAGCGGGACACCCACCGAGCAGCTCTACGTCGCCATGCGGGGCTACTGGAATTTCGTCCGCTCGCCCGTCTTCAGCACCATTTACCGCCTCGTCCTTGGCGAGCTCCACCAATTCCCCGATCTTGCCAAGTTCTACGCCGATGAGGTGGTGTCCCGCGGGCTCAAGCTGCTGAGCGGAATCATTCGCAAGGGAGTCGACGCGGGCGAATTCCGTGAGATCGATCCAATGATCGCCGCGCGTATGCTCGTTGCGCTCACTGTCATGAACGGTATCTGGCGCGATGAGTACACCGGAGTACCACTCCTCTGCGACAAGAAAGACGAGCAGGTCTTCCAGGAGGTGGCCCAGTTCTATCTCCACTCGATCTCGCCCTTTGCGGGCTGCTCCGCGCAAGCCGATGGCGCTCCGTCGGACACAATTTTGTTCATTCCCTCCAACAATGACTAAGATTCTTCCCAGTATGATCAGGCGCCTGTTCGCGGCCGTTGCAACGATTGCGACCGCGTCGTCTTTCGCGCTCGCGCAGACGCCGGTGACCGCGCCAACGCCTGTCCTGCTCCCGCCAGCGGTGATTCCCCTCACCCTGGGCGACGCCGCGCGACTTGCCGCGCGGCAAAGCGCGATTTCCCGGGGGGCTCGCCTTCGCGCCGACGAAGCCGTAGCTCGCGTGCGCCAACGCAAGTCGGATCTGCTCCCAACCATAAGCAGCTACGTCCAGGAAGCCGGCCGTACCTTCAACACCTCCACGCTCGGCATCGATTTCCCTGCCACGCCTGGCCAGCCAGCTCTGTTCGATCCGCAGGGCCAGATCGAAGGCCCCGTCAACACGCTGGACTTTCGCGGGCAAGTGAGGCAGAACCTTTTCGATTTTGGCGCGCTCGGACGAGTTCGCTCGGCTCAGGCCGAGGCACGCTCCTCGAGCGCGGACGCCGACGCCATCGCCGAGCAGGCCGCGAACATCGCGACCAACGCCTATGTAAGAGCGATGCGCGCGGATGCCGATCTGCGCGCGCGTCAGGCCGACACCGTCCTCGCCACCGAGTTGCTCAGCATTGCGCAGTCGCAGCTTCAGGCTGGAACCGGTGTCGGGCTCGACGTCACGCGCGCCAAGTCGCAGCTCGCGAACACGCGCGCCGCCCTCATCGCGTCACGCAACGCGCGTGACCACGCGCATCTCGACCTCCTCCGCGCCCTCGCCCTTCCCGTCGGAACCGACATCGTGCTCGCGGATTCTCTCTCCACCGCCACCGACAGTGGGACGCTTCCAGACGAGGAGGCGCTCGTGGCGCAGGCGATCCGTAATCGACCGGACCTCCTCGCCGAGGACGAGCGCATCCGCGCGGCAAAACAAGGTCTCTCGGCCATCAAGGCCGAGCGCCTTCCCTCGCTGGGACTCGTCGCCGACGATGGCGTGATCGGAAAAAACGGCGCGAAGATGCTCAACACGTACACCTGGGGATTGCAGGTCACGCTCCCGATTTTCGACGGCTTCAGGCGGGAGGCGCGCGTCCAGGAGCAGCAGTCGGTGGTCAAGGCGGCGGAAATTCGCCGGCGCGATCTCGAGCAGCAGGCTCAGGTCGACGTGCGCGGCGCATTGATCGACCTCGCTGGCGCCCGCGAGCAGCTCGGCGCAGCGACCGAGAGGCTTAGCCTGGCCGAGCAGGAAGTGGTGCAGGCGCGCGACCGCTTCAACGCCGGGGTCGCCGGAAACGCGGACGTGGTGAACGCGTCGCTCGCTCTCACGTCCTCGCGGACGCTCGTGAACGACGCCGAGACATTGTATCAGCTCGCGCGCGTGTCGCTCGCGCGGGCGACGGGAAGCGTTACGACCATCAAATGATCACGAAGATTTACTTGCAACACTCCAACTAGACTATCAGGAATACAGGAAAGGTTATGGCAACGGCAATCGATACCGAGACCCCCGGGACACCAGCTTCACGCAACGGCAGAACCGCCGCGTCCGAGGCCGACGCACCCTCGACGAAGAAGAAATTCATTCTTCCCATCGTTGGTGTCGTCGCGCTGATCCTCCTCGTCTGGGTATTCGAGAAATGGAGCTACGGCCGCACCCACCAGTCGACTGACAACGCGCAGGTCGACGGCCACATCGTGCCGGTGCTGGCGAAGGTCGGCGGCTACGTGAAAACGGTCAACGTGAACGAGAACGATCATGTGAACGCGGGACAGCTCCTGGTGCAGCTCGACGACGCCGACTATCGCGTCCGTCTCCAGCAGGCACAGGCTGATCTCGCGGCTGCCGAAGCGACGGCCGGGGGCGGTGGTTTCTCCGGGCAGGCGGAGGCGCAGGTTCAGAGCGCCACGGGCCAGCGCGCGGCGCTCGATGCGCAGATCGGGGCCGCTCAGGCCAATGCCAACAAGGCTGACGCCGATCTTGCCCGCGCCAGGGAGCTCGTCGCCAAGCAGATCATCTCCAAGCAGCAGCTGGACGCCGCGCAGGCGACCGCGGACGTCGCACACGCGAACCTCCTCGCTGCCCAGCGTCAGGCGTCGGCGGCCGGCGGAACGGTCAACACCATGGAAGCCGGCGTGCGTGTCGCTAACGCGCGCTCGCTCGCTTCTCGCGCGGCGGCGGAGAACGCTCAGCTGCAGCTCGATTACACCCGCATCACCACGCCGGCCTCCGGCGAGGTCTCGAGAAAGCAGGTGGAAGTTGGACAGCTCGTCGCGCCGGGACAGCCATTGCTCAGCATCGTAGCTGACACCGGCGTCTGGGTCACGGCGAACTTCAAGGAGACCCAGCTCGCCACGATCCGTCCAGGGCAGCCGGTCGAGTTCGAGATCGACGCCTACGGCGGCTGTGTCGGCCAGGGGAAGGTCGCGAGCGTCAGCGGCGCGACCGGGGCGAAGTTCGCGCTCCTTCCTCCGGACAACGCAACGGGAAACTTCACCAAGGTCGTACAGCGCGTTCCGGTGCGCATCGCCGTCACCAAGCCCTGTGCGGGTAACTATCCCCTGCGGCCAGGGCTCTCGGCGAACGTCCACATCGACACTTCAAACCGGTGAGCATGGCAGTGCTGCGGTCGTCGGGGATTTCGACATCCTCCGAGGCCCGCTATTCGCACAAGTACATCATCGCCGCCACCGTCACGATGGCGGCGATGCTCGAGCTGATCGACACCTCGATCGTCAACGTCGCGATCCCGCACATGATGGGAAACCTCGGCGCGACGCTCGACGAGATCGCGTGGGTTTCGACCTCCTACATCATCGCCAACGTCATCGTCATCCCGATGTCGGGTTGGCTGTCGGCGTTCTTCGGCAGAAAGCGCTACTTCACGGGCTCGATCCTTCTCTTCACCCTCGCGTCCTTCTTCTGCGGCTCATCGCACTCGCTGCTCGGACTCATTTTCTGGCGCGTGATTCAGGGAATTGGGGGCGGGGCGCTCCTCTCGACGGCGCAGGCGACGCTGTACGAGTCGTTCCCGCCCGAAGAAGCGGGAACCGGCATGGCAATCTTCGGCGTCGGGGTCATGGTCGGCCCGACCCTCGGCCCCACGCTCGGCGGCTGGATCACGGACAACTACAACTGGCCGTGGATCTTCTACATCAACGTTCCGCTCGGCATCATCGCGGCAATTCTTACGGTCACGTACATACATGACGCCATCCACCAGGAGCGGGCCGACAAGATCGACTATCTCGGAATAATCCTGCTGACGCTCTGCGTCGGATCGCTGCAATGGATGCTGGAGCGCGGTGAGCGCTACGACTGGTGGGAATCGCGCTTCGTCACGATGCTGGGCTTTACCGCGCTCTTCGCGGGAATCGCACTCGTCTGGCACGAGCTGACGACCGACGAGCCGATAATCAACCTCCGCATTCTGAAGAGCCGGCAGGTGACCGCCGGCGTGAGCATCGGCCTGCTGCTCGGGTTTGCGCTGTACGGGTCGGTCTTCATTCTGCCGGTCTTTCTCCAGCAGCTGCTGCAGATGACGGCGTGGCAGACGGGAAAGATCATCCTGCCCGGAGCGATCGCTTCGGCAGTCACGATGGCAGTGGTCGGAAGAAACGCGATGCGGCTAGACGCTCGTTATACTGTGGTAGCTGGTGCCATACTCTTCTTCTTGTCGATGCTTAAGCTGTCGCACCTCACATCCGCGAGCGGTTCGGGGGATCTCTTCTGGCCCCTGGTGCTTCGCGGCGTGGGGCTCGGTCTCATCTTCGTTCCCCTGACGAACGCGACGATGGCGGACCTCAAGGTGAAGGATCTGGCGCAGGGAACCGGCATGTTCAATCTCATGCGCCAGCTCGGCGGCTCGCTCGGAATCGCGGTGATGGCGACTCTTCTCGCCCGCTTCATGGCGGCCGAGAAGGCTGTGCTGGTCGAGCACGTCGGCGCGAACGATCCCGAGACACTGAGCCGTCTCTCGATGCTGGCACGCGGCCTCGTAGCCCGCGGTATCAATCCGATGATCGCGCAGCAGCAGGCGCTCGCGATCCTCGACCGCCAGGTCACCGTGCAATCGAGCATGCTCGCGTTCTCAAGGATCTATTTGTACAGCGGGCTGGTATTGATATTCGGGCTGCCGCTCCTGCTACTGTTCCGGACCGGTCGCGCGCGCGGCTCCATGGGACCGGTTCACTAGCTCGGGATAGCGCCAATTGTCGAACAGGAATGCTCCCGACGCCGGTAAGCCGGTTCCGGCCGTATCTTACGGCCAGAACCTCGACCCACCGGTATTGACAGCCCCTCAACAGTCGCACCCAGCCATACGTATTTCTGAAGAGGAACGAGCGCTCGTAAGTCTGGCCAGGAATGGGGACGAACGGGGTTTTGCAGGGCTCGTACGTCTTCATCAGCGGCGCGCGTACATCGTGGCACGCTCGATCGTCATGACGCACGAGGATGCGGAAGATGCGGTGCAGGAGGGTTTCCTGCGCGCGTATCAGGCGCTCGACCGGTTCGATCCGGCGCAGGCTTTTGGCGCGTGGCTCAATCGAATCGTCGCGAACGCGGCGCTCGATCTGGCTCGCCGCCGGAAGGTAAGAAATGCGGAGGAGATCTCCGAATCGATTCCGGCTACGTTCCGCGATCCGGCGGTAAGCGGCGAGCTGCGGGAGCGGCTCGAGGCGGCGCTGGCGCAGCTTCCGGATCGTGCGCGGGCGGTAATCGTCATGCATGACATCGAGGGCTTTACGCACGCAGAGATTGGCGAGATGTTGAGTATCCCGGGCGGAACGGCTCGCTCGGATTTGCACCACGCGCGGCAGAAACTGCGCGTGGT
>DHJM01000122.1:417-989 GCA_002404335.1 Gemmatimonadales bacterium UBA4720 | reverse complement strand
ATCCCGGTCAACTGGTGGTCGGATCTCGCGAGCTGGGCGGGGCCCGGGCTCGCTGCCGCGGCTCTCCTGTTCGTCGCGGCCGGCTTGATGTGGTCGCGGCAGAAGGACGAAGATCTGCGCACGACTTACGAGGCCGTCACGGAGCCACTGGCTTCGGACGTTCTGCCTGGCGCCGTTCAGGTTGTAACGGCTCCGCGCGATGGATCTTCGCAGCGCGAAGCGACGTTCCGCTACGTCTTGTCACACTGAGGATCGCGATGGAAAGCCAAAAGGGTTACGCCATGATGTTTTTGCTCGGCGCTTTCGTCGCTGGCGGCGCGCTGGGTTTTACCGCCGACCGGATGATGGACGCCAAGCATGGCCGCGATATGCGGGGACCGCGCGCGTACAGACAGAGAATGGCCGAAGACCTCAAGCTCACTCCCGGGCAGCAGGCATCCGTTGATTCGTTGATCGAGCAGAAGCACAGGCAGATCGTCACGCTCTACAAGCCGGTAAAGCCGCAGCTCGATTCGATCGCGGTCCTGGCGCGGGTAGTCAGCGACAGTACTCACGCGCAGATCAAGCGGCTG
>DHJM01000122.1:0-141 GCA_002404335.1 Gemmatimonadales bacterium UBA4720 | reverse complement strand
TTAGATCCTTCATTTAACCCTCCGTAAGTAGAATCGGGTGCTTGCTACACCTCTTAACGCAAGCGATATGCCTCGCGTTAACGTCTGTTTCTTACGTACCAGACATCGGCCTTACCCCGGGGATCGGCCTTGCAAAGGGTC
>DHJM01000167.1:2779-3943 GCA_002404335.1 Gemmatimonadales bacterium UBA4720 | reverse complement strand
CCTGTCGGCCAGCTGAGAATGAAATCAGGATCGAACCCCTGGCCTGCCATCGCATAGTATCCGGCGCCAGAAGCGTGATTGACGGTGAGAACTATCTTGGGCACGCGCGCCGTCGCCATCGCTTCGACGAAACGCGCGCCCGCGCGGATGATCCCGGTGTGCTCGGCCTCGGGACCGACCATGAAGCCGGAGACGTCCTGCACGAACAGCAGCGGAATCCCCAACCGGTCGCAGCGATCGATGAAGTAGGCGACCTTCTCCGCGCTTTCTGTATAGACAATTCCGCCGAACCTCGGCTTCTCTCCCTCGCGGCCCTTTATGAGACCGCGCTGGTTCGCGATGACGCCGAGCGTAATCCCATCGATTCGGGCGTCGCCGCAGATCATCTCTTTCGCGATGCCTTCCTGGAACTCGTCGATCTCGCCGTTGTCCAGAATCGCGCGCAGCACCGCATGCATGTCGTACGACATGCGGTGATCTGCGGGAAGCAAGTCGTACAAATTATCTTCCTTGCTGCTGCCCTTCGCGGTCTTTGTTTTGGACCTCGACGTCGTTGCGCCGCTGCGCGCTTTACCTGCTGGCTGATCCTCTTCCGCGTTGTCCCGCGGCAGAAGCGCCTGATCGCGTGTCGTTGTCGGTAACCGTTCGATCAAGTCGCGGATCTTGGCGATGCACGCCTCGTCGTTGTCCAGAGCGTAATGCGCGACCCCGCTGATCTCGGTGTGCGTCGATGCGCCGCCCAGAGTCTCCGAATCCACGACCTGTCCGGTCGCTCCCTTTACCAGGTTCGGACCACCGAGGCCCATGAACGACGTGCCCTTCACCATGAGGATCACGTCCGAGAGCGCGGGCAGATACGCGCCGCCCGCAATGCACTGCCCCATCACCGCCGCGATCTGCGGGATGTGCAGGTAGCGCCGCATGATCGAGTTGTAGTAGAAGATGCGCGCCGCNNGAATCGACGAGGTACACGATCGGGATGCGGCACCGCATCGCGATCTCCTGAGCGCGGAGAATCTTCTTGATCGTCTCCGGCCACCACGACCCCGCCTTCACCGTCGCGTCGTTGGCGACGACGACGGTCTCGCGACCGTGTACTCTCACGATCGCTGTCACCACGCCAGCGGAGGGAGCCTGACCGTCATACTGGTCGTAGGCGACGAG
>DHJM01000167.1:2071-2675 GCA_002404335.1 Gemmatimonadales bacterium UBA4720 | reverse complement strand
TTGTCTCGAGCGCCCTGACCTCGGCGCTCAGCTCGCGCAGGCGATTGCTCACTACGCTTCCTGCTTTTCGCGCGTGGCGAACCACTCCTTGATGTATGCGATCAGCTCAGTCGTGGGGGTGCCCGGCCCGAAGAGTCGTCCGATCCCGCGGCGCTCGAGAGTGTCAACATCTTCCTTTGGGATGATTCCACCGCCCGTGATGAGGATGTCGTCGCGGCCTTGCGCGCGAACCAACTCCTGGACTCGCGGAATGAGCGTCATGTGGGCTCCGCTCAGGATCGAAAGGCCGATGACATCGACGTCTTCCTGGATCGCCGCGGTCGCGATCATCTCGGGCGTCTGATGCAGGCCGGTGTAGATGACTTCCATCCCGGCGTCGCGAAGCGCAGCGGCGACTACCTTGGCGCCCCGGTCGTGTCCGTCAAGACCGGGCTTGGCAACGAGAACTCGGATTGGTCTCATAGAGAGTCAAAGTTAGCGGCAGCGGAGCGCGAGCGGCAATCGGGCCTTACTCTTTGCGGGCGACCAGGAGCATTTCGGATGCAGTTCTTCCGAGCGGTCGATCGTCGAACCCATCCCAGGCCTGCTCCACTACCAGACCCGC
>DHJM01000167.1:0-1999 GCA_002404335.1 Gemmatimonadales bacterium UBA4720 | reverse complement strand
CGGTTGCCGCTCTTCGTGCCCCGCCTCCACGTCGAATGAACCGTCAGCACTCCGGAGAGCGGATCGAACTCGCGCTCCTGTGCGAATAGAGTCTTTCCCGACGTCCACCAGTCGCGCTCCAGAAAACGCGCCATCACTCCGTCCCTGCTGGCGCCGTGCCAGACGAGCATTCCGCCCGGCTTTAGCACGCGCGCGAACTCCCGCACGACGCGCACGTCCTCGGTCGGATGCGCGAAGAAGCCAAAGGACGTAAAGAGATTCAATACTGCATCAAACCGTCTGGTCCAGCGCGCGGGCATCTTTCGCATGTCACCCCGTGTGTATCGGAGTCTCGGGCCAGTGCCGCGCTTGCGAGCCACCGCCAGCAATTCACTGGAGTAATCGAGACCGTCCACATCGTATCCCGACTCGGCAAGCAGATGCGCATGTCGCCCCTGCCCGCACGGGACGTCCAACACGCGCGATCCTACGGGCAGACCGAGGAGATCGATGAGACGCGCCGTTTCCTGACGATCGCGCTCGGGCGTAAAGAGCGGGCCGTACTCCAGGAGATAGTGGGCGTCGAAGGCAGACTCCCACCACTCGCTCGACTTCGTCAGAAGAAAACTGGCTCGCGGTAAGCGCCGAACACAGTTTCCATGGCGGCGCGGATCTCGTAGAGCGTGCAGTAAGCGCGAGCGCAATCAAGGATGTAGGGCATGAGATTGCGCGACGTGCCCGCCGCCTCGCGCAGCGCGCTCAGCCTCTTCTCGACGAGAGCGCTGTCCCGGGTCGAACGCATCTTCGCCATCCGCTGCGCCTGCTCCCGCTCGGTCTCCTCGGCGATCTTGAGCAGCTCGATCTCGAGCGCCGGTCCATCCGTGACGAATTCGTTCACGCCGACAATGACACGCCGATGCTGCTCGATCTCCCACTGCTGGCGCGCGGCCGATTCATTGATCTTCCGCTGGAGCCATCCGGTCTCGAGGCCCCGCACGACGCCCCCGATCTCCGCGATTTCCTCGAACAGCTGCTCGGCTTCGCGTTCAAGCTCGGTTGTGAGAGTCTCGACGTAGTACGAGCCACCGAGGGGATCGATGACGTTCGGAACTCCCGTCTCGTACGCGAGGATCTGCTGGGTGCGAAGTGCCACCTGCACCGACTCCTCGGTAGGTAGCGCCAGCGTCTCGTCCATCGAGTTGGTGTGCAGCGACTGCGTCCCGCCGAGTGCGGCGGCCATCGCCTGGTAGGCGACGCGGACGATGTTGTTCATCGGCTGCTGCGCCGTAAGCGTGACACCCGCCGTCTGCGAATGAAAGCGCATCATGAGCGAGCGCGGATCCTTGGCGCCGTAACGATCCTTCATGTGCCGGGCCCAGATCCGGCGCGCGGCGCGAAGCTTCGCAATCTCCTCGAAGAAATCGTTGTGGATGTCCCAGAAGAATGAGAGGCGCGGCGCGAACGTATCGACGTCGAGGCCGCGAGCGATTCCGCGCTCGACGTACGTGAATCCGTCGGCAAGTGTGAACGCCAGCTCCTGTGCGGCTGTCGAACCGGCTTCTCTGATGTGATAGCCGGAGATCGATATCGTATTCCACTGCGGAACGTGCTCGGCCGACCACTCGAAGCAGTCGACGATGAGTCTGAGCGCGGGCTCGATGGGGTAGACCCATGCGTGCTGCGCCATGTACTCCTTGAGGATGTCATTCTGGATGGTGCCACGAAGTTTCTTGGAATCGACGCCCTGCTTCTCCGCCGCGGCGATGTAGAAGCAGTAGAGAATGACGGCCGGCCCGTTGATGGTCATCGACGTCGAGACCTCGTCCAGCGGTATGCCGTCGAAGAGCGTCTCCATGTCGGAGAGGCTCGAGATCGCGACGCCGCATTTCCCGACTTCCCCTTCGGACCTGGGATGATCGGAGTCGTAACCCATCAACGTCGGGAAATCGAACGCCACTGAAAGTCCGGTCTGCCCCTGCGCGAGCAGGAACTTGTACCGCTCGTTCGTGTCGCGCGCGCT
>DHJM01000119.1:803-26882 GCA_002404335.1 Gemmatimonadales bacterium UBA4720 | reverse complement strand
ACTAGGAGGCTCTTCATCGGGGCGGAGAAGCTCCCCGTCTTCCTGACGGCCGCCCTCTGATGCTGGGCTGGTGAGCTCTGTTGGCTCGGGCTTTTGATTGTAGGTGAGTCCGATAAGAGTCATCGACACCCTACGAAAATTCAAACGATCGAATCATTGATCACGAGTATATAAACGCAGACCACCAGGCGCAATAATTATTCCGCGTTTTGGAAAAGAAAAAAATTCGAGAAAAACTTTTTTTTGGAGGTCGGAGATTTTTTCTCAGACTTTGTGGTACACGATCCGCGCCGCCTCTCTCCGATCCTCCGCCTGGTAGATCTCGAAGTCCGAGAAAAAAGCGGGAGTTTCCCTATGGAGAAGCTTGAGCATGGCGATGGCGCAGCGGCGAATCTCGAGCTCGGCTCCCTCGCTCGATCGAAGCTCCAGCATCGTTCTCCAGGCTCTCGCGTTGGCGGTGACCACGATTTTTGTCTCGGTGGAGTTGGGAAGAACTCCTCTCGCGGCCTCTCTCGACATCTTCCGGCGATGGACCTTGTCGGCGACCCAGCCATAACGCTCCATCAGGTGCTCGACGAGTCGGACGTAGCTTTTCTGCGCCTGGTCGATCTGGGTCCGCCACTCAGTTTCGAGCGCCTCGTCTCCGACGATCGCCGGCGGGACGACGAAGTTGGCTTCCGACTCGTCGACGTACCGCTGACTTAGCTGGCTATAGGCGAAGCCGGCGCGATGGCGGACCAGCTCGTGGGTGAGCGAGCGACTCACGCCCTCCAGCAGGAGCGAGTAGTTCGCGTGCTCGAGAACGCTTCCATGTCCCTGCTTCTTGATGTTCTCGAGGTAATCACGGGTCGCGCGGTTGGCCGGGTTCTTCTGGCTCATGTAGCAGAGACGGCCGGCAAACTCCGCGAGCCTCTCGCCATCGGTGCTCTCTCCGAGCCAGCGGACATTCAGGTGATCGGGCTCCAGAAAGACCGGGCGCGCGAGGAGAGTCACTACTGGCTCGGTATAGTACAAGAGTGGCTTCTTGGTAAGCGTTGGACAAAAAAACTACTAACTGAAGACTAGCTGGCACGGGCTGTTGGCGGGCCGGCTGGTGGCTCCATGCTTTTTTCACTTCGCAATCAACCGCCAACGAGCGGCAGAAAACTAAGACTATCCGCCGATCAGCGACAGCCGAAAACGATCGTACGCTCGCGCTGTCACCAGGTCGTCGAGCGCTTCTCTGGCCCGCTCGGGCAGTGGAGCAAGCAGCGGGTCGTACTTGATGTCCGTGATCGCTTTCTGCGCCGGAAGCGGAACCTTCACTCCCGGATTGAAGATGTTCGTCGGGTCGAAGCTTTTTTTGACCAAGGCAAAGGCGCGGATCGCGTCCTTGTGCCAGACGCGGTCGAGCAGCGGCGTCCTGAGTCTTCCGTCACCGTGCTCTCCGGTGAGCGTGCCACCGAGGCGCGAGGTGAGCTTGACCACATCCTCGAGAAGGCCCGAGACTTTGTCGCGCCAATCGGGCTGCCTGACGTCGATCAGCGGGTTAACGTGCACGTGGGCATCGCCGGCATGACCGAAGATCACTCCACTCACCTCGCGCTCGGCCAGCGCCTTCCTCACTCCTTGGACATAGTCCGGCAACTTCGGCAGGGGGACCGCGCCATCCTCGATGAATTGCATCGATGTCGAATGCTCGAGCGCGGAGAGGATCGGGCTGGCAGCGTGCCGCAGCTCCCAGAGATCGTGCTCCGCCTCCGATGTCAGCGCGACATCGACATCCCTGGCTCCCGATTCACTGAAGGCCCTCGCGAGTCGCTGCGCTCCCGCCGCGGCCGCGTCCGGGCTGTCGCCCTCGACTTCCGCCAGTAGAATTGCCGCGCTTCCCTCCATCCTCTGGCGGAACTTCTCGTCGGCGCTCCTGCCGGTAGCGGCATATGCGAGAAAGGTTCTGTCGAGCAGCTCGCAAGCGCTCGCTCCTGCCTCGACGGCTTTCGTCGCCGCCGCTGTCGCTTCCTCGAGGGATGGAAAGGATCCGAGCACGCTGCTGGTCGCCACTGGAAGCGGAGAGAGCGTGAGCTGAATCCCGACCATGATCGCGAGCGTCCCTTCGCTCCCGACGAGAAGGTCCACCAGATCCGCTTTCGTGGAGTAGTCGTGAATCGCGTATCCCGAGGACTCCTTGCGAACCCCGAGATGGAATATCGGCCGCCGCTTGTCGCTCGCTACGATCTCGCCGTGGACATCTCGCAGAAACCGGTTGATGGCCTCGATTCGCCTCGGCGCCGGCTCGCCGCGCGTGACGATAGCGCGATCCCCATCGCTGAACACGCAATCGATCGCGTTCACCCAGGCGCGGGTCGCACCATAGCGGAGACTGTGGGCACCCGAGGCGTTGGTCGCCACCATTCCACCCAGCGTGCAAAAATCCCCGCTCGACGGATCCACGGGAAATCGCAACCCCTTTCTCCTCGCGGCCACATCGAGCGTCGACCATAGAACTCCGGGCTCCGCCCAGACCGTCCGATCCCTCTCATCGATCCTGCCTAGATGATTGATGCGCGAGAGATCAACGACGACTCCTGTTCCAATGGCGCCGCCTGACATGCTGCTTCCGGATCCACGCGGGATGAGACTTGTGCCAGTCTCGGCCGCCCACTTCACCAGCACGACGACATCCTCGGCGTCAACGGGTACTGCAACGGCAGCCGGAATCGCGCGCCCAATGCCCGCCGCCTCGGAATAGACTGCGCGCGCCAGCTCGTCCTCGCGAAAATATCCGCGGAATCCCGGAAGGCTCACGAGTCGAAACCCCTAACGGAACGAATGCGCATCCTTATTCGGGAGAGCTTTCGCTCACAATCCGAGACTGCTCACGCGTGGGGGGTTGGACGAGTAATCGTAGAATCCCTTCCCCGATTTCCTGCCAAGCATCCCGGCCAGCACCATTCGCCTGAGCAAGGGAGGGGGCGCGTACCGGCTCTCCCGATATTCCGTGAACATGATCTCCGCGATCTTGTAAACGGTATCGAGGCCCACGAAATCGAGGAGGGTGAACGGTCCCATCGGGTGTCCAGCGCCCAACTGCATACCCTTGTCGATATCCTCGACCGAAGCGACGTTCGATTCCAGCGCCTTGATTGCGTCGATCATGTATGGAATCAGCAGCAGGTTCACGACGAATCCGGAGCTGTCCTTCGCCCGTATCGGCTCCTTCCCGAGGGCCCGCACAAAATCCAGGGCTCGCTGTTCCGTCTCCTCGCTCGTCGTGATCGTGCGAACGACCTCCACCAACTTCATCAGCGGCACCGGGTTGAAGAAGTGGATGCCGAGCATCCGATCGGGGCGTCCGCTTGCGGTCGCCATTGCGATGATCGTCAGGCTCGAGGTGTTCGAAGCGAAGATCGCATCGGGTCGCGCTATCTGGTCGAGCTGGGACCAGAGGCTGTTCTTGACCTGGAGATCTTCGACCACCGCCTCGATAAATAAGTCGGAGTCCGCCAGCTCCTTCAGGTCGGTGACGAATCGCAGATTCCCGAGCGTCGTGGCCCGCTCGGCTTCCGTCACCTTGCCGCGCTCGATGCCCTTGGCGAGCGACTTCTCGATCGCCAGTCGCGAGTTCTCACCAAGGGCTTCCGAGACTTCGCGCACAGTTGTTGGGAATCCAGCCGCAGCCGAGACCTGGGCGATCCCGCTTCCCATCAGGCCTCCGCCAAGGACACCGACCTTCCTGATTTTTTTCATCGAGCTGCTCAACCTCTCGAGCGATTACGCTCTAATCTATCGTCTGGGAAACCGCGCTCGCGAAGAAATCACTCCGAGCAGTCCGCCAGGCGTTTCGAACTCGCCGTGCTCGAGCCGATCGAGGATCTGCTCCAGCGCGAGCTGGACGCTCGAAAGCACGCCGCGGTGCGACCGTGCCATCCTGTACGCCGCGAGCGTGCCGCCGGCAAAAGGAAGCACGGCAAAGCCGGCCGCAATGAAGAGTGGAATGTGGGCGACGATGAGCCCGAGGCCGAGGATTCCACTCGCCGCTGCTCCCATCGTCCCCAGAAATCCTCCGATACCAACCCGACGGGCTCTACTGGCGTGAATATCGGCGTCGAGTCTGACGACGACGCGCGTGGCATCAACCGGCATCACCGTCGCGGACACCTGGCCCGCATCCATCAAATAGAAGCCGCGGCCACTGACGTTGACTGTGCGTCTCAGTTTGCCGAAGAGCCCTCGCTGGGGCTCCCACGTGATCCGATCGGCGAAGCGGCGCTGCACCTGAAGACACTCGTCGCGCAGCATCCAGGCGTCGATAGTGGCGAGAATGTCGCGAGGAGTCCCGGGCACCGTCCTCGTCGCGGTAGCGAAGCTCGCCCCCGCGATCTGCGCCACGAGACCGCGCTCCTCGGGGACATTGACGCGCGTTCTCTCTTCCGCCAGCGCCTGGTTGATGGTCGCCGGATTGAGCCCGACTTCGTTTCCGATGTCGAGGAGCTGACTCTCGCTGATCAGATCGCTGGATTCGGGAAGCGCGCTCGCGCCCTGAAGCTCCGCGGCTCGCGCGAGCACGCGCTCGAGCGCCTGACGGTCCAGCAGCGTCTGCCGCGATGGAATGGGTGCGGGCAGTGGAGACTTCTCATCGGCCATGCAGAATTATATCTGCTCCGTGAACTGCTGTCCGGTGTCGCGCTCGAAGTCCGCGCGCCAGCGCCGCGTTCGCGACAACCCAGAGGAGCTCGAGCTAAATCCCCCCAAGTACGACATCGAGCTGGCGGACAAGGGCATCGCGAATGGTGTCGGTGAGCGTGAACGTCGCCGTAAAGGCCGCCTGGACGTTCGAGCCCGCCGGCCGGTTCACCGACTTCAAATAGTAGCGCATGTAGCCGTCGAGAATCTCGGGCGACGTGCGCTGAATGAGCAGCGCACCGCCGCGTACCGCCGCCGCGCTCTGGTAGCGCTCGCCGAGTCCAGTGCGGCGCTGCTCCGGGGTGATGTTGTCGTTGACAGCAGTGCTCGCGATTCCACTGACCGCCTCGTGCGCGATCACGTAAATCGCTTCCCCGGCATCGCTCGGCCGCTCAGGAAACGACACCGTGATCGTGTTCGACTGCTTGCCATTGGTCAGCGATCGGCCTTCGCCGTCCAGCGGTAGCGAGAGCAGAACGGTTCCCTGTGCCTGCTGAGTGTTGTTGAGGAATCGCTGCATCCGCGGCCGATAGGTCCGCTGCCAGAGCGTGTCGACGAGATCGAGCACGTTGCTGCGCTCGCGCTGCTGCTGGACCCAGTAGGAGTGGTAGAAACGGCTGCTCTCATCATCGAGGGATTGGACGAAGAGGCGCAACCAGTCCCGGTCCGCTCCGGTCTGGAAGTAGGCGGCAAGATAGGCGATTGCTCCCGCCTGTTGCTGCGACGACGCGGCGCGAGGATCTCCGTTCGCGCGAACGAACAGATCGACGGTTTGGGTCAGCTCGCTCCACGTAGAGAACGAGAGCGGCACGAACTGGGCGTTGATCAGCTGCGGATTGAGCGCGAATCTCGCGCGGAGCTTGTCGCGGTTGGCATCGAGCTGTGAGACCACATTCGCTCTGTTCTTGAGAACGATCATGTCCGTGCTGTATCCGCGCTTGAAGAAAGGCACGAAGGTGGTGTCTTCCTGCAGCATCGCGAATCCATGGAGCCAGAGATCGACGTGCTCACGAGTCTTGATGGGCCAGATTATGGCTGGCGACGGTTGCTCCGATGTCGGACCCGCGCCGCCGCTCGTCGTGGAGCCGCCGGTGCCGCCGCCAACCGAAGCGCAAGCCGACGCGAAAGCGACGGCCGATGCCAATCCGAATACCCTGACCAATGGCCTCATGATTTCCTCGTTCGCTGCGACGAGCGCAGTTTATTGAATGGATTCCACTATGACCGCGATTCCCTGGCCGCCGCCGATGCACGCGGTGCCAAGTCCGTATCGCTTGCCCTGAGCACGCAATGCATGCAGTAGATGGGCCGTGATTCTCGCTCCAGAAGCGGCGAGTGGATGGCTCAACGCAATGGCGCCCCCATGCACGTTGAGGCGCTCGCGCGGAAGTGACAGCTCGCGCTCGACCGCGCAGGTCTGCGCAGCGAACGCCTCGTTGACCTCGATCAGATCCATGTCTTTCATGGACAATCCGGCCTTTGCCAACGCGGCCTTCGATGCCGGAACGGGTCCGATTCCCATCACCGCCGGATCCACACCCGCGACTCCCCACGACACCAGCCTTCCGAGCGGCTCGAGCTTGCGCTCGCGCGCAAACTTCTCGCTGGCGATCACCATCGCGCCGGCTCCGTCGCCGATGCCGGATGCATTCCCAGCGGTCACGACACCGCCTTTTCGGAATACCGGTTTGAGCGCGCTCAGCTTCTCCGCCGTCGTTTCGGGCCGCATGTGCTCGTCGATCGTCATCTCCTCGATCTTTCCGGTCTTGGGATTCGGAATGGGAACCGGAACGACCTCGTCCTTGAAGACTCCCTCGTCCCACGCCGCCTTCGAGAGCTGCTGCGATCTCAGCGCGAACTCATCGACGCATCCGCGATCCAGCTTGTACCTCTCGGCCAGGTTCTCCGCGGTCTCCGCCATTCCGAGCCCGACGTAGGAATCGGTGAGCCCCTCCCACAGGATGTCCTCCATCGGCGGCGCCTTGCCGAGTGGCGTGCCCCATCTGATCCCGCGGATGACGTGCGGGGCCAGCGACATCGATTCGGCTCCGCCAACCAGACAGACCTGGGCATCGCCGAGGATGATTTCCTGAGCTCCACTGACCACGGCTTGAAATCCGGAGCCGCACAGTCGGTTGAGCGTGAGCGCCGAAGTTTCCTGGCGGCACCCCGACTTGAGCGAGACATGGCGGGCGAAGTAAATGGAATCGTTCGTCGTGTAGAGAACGTTTCCGAAAATCGTCTGATCGATGTCAGTCGCGCCGATTCCCGCTCTTTCGATCGCGATCTTCGAGGCGTGAACGGCAAGATCGACGGGTGAGAATCCCTTGAGTTTCCCTCCGAAGGTACCGAACGGTGTTCGGACGGCGGAGAGGAAGACGACACCTGGGTTCTTTGATGCTTCGCTCATGGCACTTTCAATCTAGCGACTGCAAACTGAACGGGATCCGACAACTGCGAACTGTACGGGATCCGATAACTGCGAACTGAACGGGATCCGAGATGTCAGAGGCGTAGATCTCAGGACGTAGTCACTGCGCTCCGACCGTATCCAGCGCGCCTCCTATTACAACCCACCGCTTGTACCATAACGCCACCGGGATACGTCTCAGCGCAGTTACTAAACCCTGGTATCTACGCCTTCTCAGATCTCGGATCACGTTCAGTTTGCAGTTCTCGGATCCCGTTCAGTTCGCAGTTTTCAGATCCATTTTATTGACACGCCAATGTCCTAAGCCTTCTTCCCGCAATTCACGCAAAACTTCCAAACAGGATCCAGCTCCGCGCCGCACCCAGCGCAGTGTTTCGCGGCGAGATTCTGTCCGCAGTGCGGGCAGTAAATCGCGGTCCGGCCCTCCGGCAAAGTGCCTCCGCAGAATTTGCATCCTACCGCCGGCTCCATCGCCGATATTGCCGGCGCGACGAACGACGTAGTCGCTTCTCCGGAAACGCCGCCGTTGCCATTCCCCGCCTGGCCGGTGCGGCCGACCGAGTAGCCGCCGGCATTCTGTGCCGGGATCGCGACTCCGAGTTTCTGAAGCGCGTCGGGTGCCAGCGTGATCCTCGCTTCGGCGTAGTCGCGAAAGGCCCCCACATCCGCATTCGGCGACGCCAGCTCCTTTTTCAGCCGGTCCTGCATCGCCTGGTCGGCGCGCACGTAACCCTTTTCGCCGGAGAGAAGGCGAGTCAACGCGGCTTCGTAGTCCTGATTTGTTTCGATGCCGAGGTCGCGACGGTAGTGGCGATAGGGAACGAGAGTGTCGTACAGCTCCTGCACCGTGAATGGCACGCTCAGATACTCGGCGTGTCCGTTTCTGATGTTGTGAACCAGGCGCTGAAAGAGGCGGTCTAGGTCGTCCATGCTCGCTTGCTCGGCTGGAAGGATTGAAGATCGGGGAAGGGTGCCATGTTCTTCAAGTCGACCGTTCCTTCCTTCTGCGTGGCCACCCAGCTGTCGAACTCAGACTCTCGTAACCCGCCTGAGTTTGATCGTTCCGCTGCAGCGCGGGTCGCGAGGAAGTTTGCGTACTCATTCTGCGGCTGCCCGTTGTGTCCGCGCACCCATCTCCATTGGACCTCGTGGTCCTCCACCGCTGCAACCGCCTGCTTCCACAGCTCCAGGTTTTCAATGGGTCCACCTTTTCGCTTCCAGCCGCGCGCGATCCACGACGCGACCCAGGAATTCATTCCTTCGACGATGTACTTCGAGTCGCTGGTGAACAATACCCGGTACGCGTTGCCGCGGCGGGAAATCTCGCGGAACGCCTCGATGACGGACCGAAGCGCCATGCGGTTGTTGGTCGTCGCGGGCTCGGAGATCCAGTAATCACAGCGGGTGACTTCGCTGGATTTGGGGTTGAGCCACTCGATCAGGCCGCCGGCGCCACCGGGATTATCGCCTTCGCGTCCGTTCCCGATGCACGATTCGTCGGCGTAGATCGCGACCAGGTCACCGGATTGGGCGCGCGTCACTTCACAACCTCGAAGCTGTCCATCTCATCGAGATAGATGGTGATCTCGTCACCAGTCGTTGGATGCGTCGCTTCGACTGCTTCGCGGCCCTTGATCATGCGCAATCTCATCGGCACCACGACATACTCGGTTCCGCGCCGGTAGGCCGAAATCCGCATTCCACCGGTGATCGCGCTCTCGAGAAGGTCGTACTGCTCGTGAGTCCACTGCGCCACTCGACGGATCCTCTATGAAGGAGAGACAGTCTCGTCACACCATTCGCGGACGACGCGCGTCAGCACCCGGGTGGCGAGATCTATTTCATCGATTGGCACGAACTCCTCGGCGGAATGGGCCAGCGCGATGTCGCCCGGACCAAAGCAGATCGTGGGAATTCCCGCTTCGTTGAGAAGCGCCGCATCGGTCCACGCCGAGAGTCCTTCGATTTTCACGGGCAGCTTCTCGCGCTTGAGCGCGCCGCGCAGCCTCTTCACGATCGGAGAATCCACCGGAACATCACTCGGGAGCTGTGCCGTACTCAATGTAACCCGGGCGGCGAATTGAGGATGCTTCGAGCGCACGGTGGCACACGCGTCAGTGATCTCCTTGAGCGCCTTTTCAGCTGATTCGCCGGGAAGGGTGCGTCTCTCGATCGACAGACTGCACGCTTCAGGATAAGTGGACATTCCGACTCCGCCCTGGATCTTCGAGGCATGGAGCGAGCCGCGACCGAGCAATCGATGGCGCGGGCCCGATTCGCGGGTCCGCTCGAGCTTCTCCAGTTGGGCGAGTAGCAGACCAGCGTGGGTGATGGCGTCGACTCCAATGTCGTAGCGGCTTCCGTGAGCCGCTCTTCCAGTCAGTGCGACGTCCATCCACACGAAGCCGCGATGCGCGGGGCAGATCGCCAGCCGCGTGGGCTCCGTGATGATTGCAGCGTCGGCGCGGATCCCGTCGGCGAGCAGCGCGCGCATGCCGAGGCTCTCGTACTCCTCGTCGACGACGGCCGTCACTAGAACCTGTCTGGTCGAACCGGCGTCGGCTCCTTTCACGGCCGCCGCGCACATGGCCGCGACTCCGCTTTTCATGTCGGCGGATCCGCGACCATAAATTCGATTGCCGCGGACGTGGGCGTCGAATGGCTCGTGGATCATTCCCTCGACGCCCACGACATCGAGGTGTCCGTTGAGCATGAGAGCGGGGGCGTCGCGCGACCCCAGGCGAGCGACGACGTTGGGCCGTCCGGAAACGCTTTCCATCAACTGGACGGAGAATCCCCAGTCGTCGAGAACTGACGCGAGGGTACGAGCGCAATCACCCTCGCCCGGTGAATCCGGAGCGAGGGTGGGATTTCTGGAATCGATTTGTATCAGTGCGCGGGCGAGCGCGACTGCATCGCCGCGCGGGATGGGCACGGTCTACCTTTTTTTCGCGGACTTGCCTGAAGCTTTGGGCTTGGATTTGGTCGCGGATTTGACCGGGTGCTTTTTTGCGGCCGGCTTCATCGTCGTCTTTTTCGCGGCCGGCTTCTTGGCGGCCGGGTGTTTGGCAGCATGCTTGGCCGGAGCCGTCACGTGGCGGACCGGCGTCGAATGAGAGCTATGTCCGGCATGGGAAGCATGCGAGGTGTGCGAGGTGTGCGAGGCATGCGACGTATGCGCGGTGGCATGGGGCGTGTGCGACACATGCGGCGTGTGCGAAGACTCTGCCTTCGGAGCCGCCGCTTTTGTGGCCGCGTGCGGGGGCGGTGTGAACGGTTTTCTCTTCGCATGGGAAGATTCGACTTCGCGCATCAGCTTGTCGGCTTCCTCCTGCGTCATCTGGCCGCGCCGAACCATGTACTGGAGCAAATCGCGCGCACTCTCGAGGACGAGGCCGGTCAGTCCGGCGGCGGCACCGACGACGTCCTTCATGGCTGCGGCCATCTTGCTGCCCGCCTCCAGGCTGATCTCGTGCGCCTTCGCCGCCATCTCGGCGACGGTATCTTTTACGTCAGCTCCGCGGTGGCCTGGGCTCCGCCTTGGCGGGATCAGCGGTGCGCCGGGGGCGCCCGGTGTTCCGGCTGTGCCGGGTATTCCAAGCGTGCTGGCCGAGCCGACGGCTGGGGCAGGTGCTGTTGGAGTAGCAACAGCGGCTGTTTTTTCTCTATCGGACATTTATGGGCTCCGGTCAGCGCAACGGGATGGTGCTGACGGGTGGGAAATCACAGAAATGGGGTTCTAAACCCCAACAGGTTCGAACGGCGCTAAGTATATGATTTTTCGTCACTAAAACAAGGTGGGGTGACCCATATTAGATGGTGGTCGCAATTACGGGTTTTAGCCACCTTTCATGGCCAGTAACATACCAGTTATGCAACAGTAAGACAACATAATTGCCCAAATGAAGCTAAAAGTACTCGATTTGAGCAGGGTGCTCGCCGGCCCAGTTTGTTCAATGATGCTCGGAGATATGGGAGCCGACGTTATTAAAGTCGAGCGACCGGGCGAAGGCGATGAGACCCGGGGGTGGGGCCCACCCTTCGACCCAGAGGGCCAGAGTGCGTACTTCCTGGCCGTCAACAGGAACAAGAAAAGCATCGCCGCTGACCTCTCCAACGCTCAGGATCGCGCGATCGTGCTCGGTCTCATCAGTGGCGCCGACGCAGTTCTCGACAATTTTCTGCCCGGATCTCTCGAACGGCTCGGGCTCGATCCCCGGACGCTCCTCGACCAGAATCCGGACCTCATCTGGTGCACCATCTCGGGGTTCGGACCGGAGAGCACGCGCCCCGGCTACGACTTTGTGGTCCAGGCGGAGTGTGGCTGGATGGCAATAACTGGAGAGCCTGATCGAGCTCCGATGAAAGTCGGGGTCGCTCTCGCCGACGTCATTGCGGGGAAGGATGCGGCGATTGCGATACTCGGCGTCGCCCTCGAACGAGCCGGCGGTTCGGTCCCGAGCGAAAGGCGGCGGATCACCATCTCGCTGGCCGACAGTGCGCGAGCAGCGCTCGTGAACGTGGCGCAGAATGTTCTCGTCTCTGGTAGCGATGCAAGGCGATGGGGAAACGCACATCCCAACCTCGTTCCATATCAGCTGTTCGAGGCGGCGGACAGGCCGTTCGTGATCGCGGTGGGAAGCGACGCACAGTGGCATGCGTGTGCGAACGCGCTCGGCCTTCACCAGCTGGCCGAAGACGAGGCACTGCGAACGAATGCGGGGCGGGTAAAGGAGCGGAGCCGCCTCGTCTCGGATATGGCTCGACATGTGAAGGAGGTGAGCGCGCAGCATTGGATCGATCGACTTCAGACAGCGAGGGTACCGTGCGGGCTCGTGCGAAACGTGGCCGAAGCTCTCGAGGGCGTGGAAGCGGACCCTCGAACGGGGGTCAGTCCGAGCGTGCCGGGCAGCGTGAGACTTCCCCCACCGAAGCTCGATGAGCACGGCGAATCGATTCGAACCCTCGGCTGGCGCACCTTTCGGTGATTCCTGGTGTGGCGCACCTTTCGGTCATTACAGATACCTCTCGGTGATTACAGATATATCAGCGCCTTGTTCGTGACCCGCCTCTGCTCCTTTGTTCGCGCATGAGGACGTTATGAAGCGTAACTGGCCACTCTTTGCCGGTTCTGTCGCCCTCGTCGTTCTCGCTGCTTGCAGCGATGACAAGGCTACGGGTCCGGCAGGGCAGGCGGCATTCGCACGCTACGTGGCGATCGGCACCAGTCTCACCATGGGCGTGCAGTCGGATGGGGTGGTGTATTTCAGTCAGCAGCAGGACTGGACCAAGCTTCTCGCGCACCAGGCGTTCGCTTCCTTCACGCAGCCGCTCATTGCGCCCCCCGGATGCTTCTCACCGCTCATTGCTCCGCTTCAGTTCAGCAGACGTCTGAGTGGAGTCAGCGCCACCGCGAATCTGGCGACGAGCATACCGGATACTTTGTGTGCAGCGTTTGGCACTTACACGTTGCCGACCAACGATCTTGGGATCGATGGCGCCAACACTTACGACGCGCTTCGCGTCACTCCGGAGACCGCGTCGGTCGACGGCCTGAAGCGCCGCCGACAGTATCGCCTCGTCCTCCCGCCGAAGACTACCCAGGTAATGGCGATGATGCGGCAGAATCCGACGCTCGTTTCCGTAGAGCTCGGAGCCAATGAAGTGCTCGGAGTGACCACGGGTCTCATGGCGCCTGCCGCCGCGTACCGGACCCAATCTACCTTCGTCCCGAACAACGTCTGGCAGCCGGTTTATGCGCAGGTGCTCGATAGTGTGAAGAAGACGGGCGCCAAGGCGATTCTCATCGGCGTGCCGAACGTCTCCAGCATCGTGTCGTTCCGCACTGGCGATGAGCTTTGGCGGAACCGGACTGAGTTCGCAAGCTTCGGCGTCGTGATCAATGCGGACTGTCAGGCAAACGCCAATCTGATTTTCGTTCCGATCAAGGTGGCAACGGCCGTCGGGACCGCGCAAGCAACCGGCACGGCGTTCGATCTCAGCTGCACCGACACACCTGGTGCGCAGGACAACATCCTTACTCCCGCCGACGTCACGACGATCACGGCGGTCGTCGCCGGAATGAACAGCTTCATCCAGTCGCAGGCGAGCGCAAACGGCTGGGCCTATTTAGACCTGAACGTGGTGCTCGGTAAGGCCATCGCCAATCGGGGTGCCTACAGCGCCGTGAAGCAATTGACCTGCGCCCTTCCCTACGGCCAGTACATCAGCATGGACGGTGTGCACCCGAACGTTCAGGGATACCAGGAGGTGGCAAACGCGGCCGCCGATGCGCTCAACGCGACTTACGGATTCGCGATTCCCGTGAATCCGCAGGCGGTGCTGACGCCGGCACAGGTTTGCCAATAGAGTCGAGCTGATCCCGTTTTAGAGGGCGAGGCCAACAACCTCGCCCTCATTGCATTCGCCCTCGCAGCATCATGCGGTACATCGGAAACAAAACCCGGCTTCTTCCTTTCATCCTCCGGACCCTCAAAAAAGGTGGGATCCCGGTCGGGTCCGTGCACGACGCGTTCGCGGGGACCGCGAGTGTGAGCCGCGCGCTCAAGGCTCAGGGGTGGCGCGTCCACTCGAGCGATCTCCTCGTGTCGTCCTATGTGTTCCAGCGGGCATACGTGGTCGCCGAGCAAGCGGATCCTTTGCTCAACGAGATGGCAAGCGAGCTGGCCGCCCTGGCCCCACGTGAGAGCTTCATCAGCCGGCACTTCTCTCCGGCGGGCGGAAGCGAGAGCGGGGGGAGGATGTACTTCACCCCGGCGAACGCCGGACGAATCGATGCGGCGCGCGAAGAGCTCGAGAGCTGGCGAAAGGCTGGGAGGGTTGGCGAGGACAGCTACTATTTGTTACTGGCGGCGATCATCGAAGGTGCGGACAGGGTCGCCAACACCGCGGGCGTGTATGCGTCGTACATGAAACGGTGGCAACCGAACGCGCGACGGGCGTTCACGGTAGTTCCCGAGGTCCCCGTCAAAGGAGCCCAGCCCGCGCGAGCGCATCTAATGGACGCAATCGAAGCGGCGAAATCGATCGGCGAGGTGGATCTCCTCTACATTGATCCTCCCTACAACTCGCGCCAATACGTTGCCTACTATCACATCCCCGAGATCCTTGCGCGTGGCTGGACCGAGTCGGCGCCGGCGATCCGCGGGAAGGTCGGGCTTCTCGCCGGTGAGGAGGGTCGCAGCCAGTGGTCCCACGGAAGGCGGGTTCAGAAGCTCTTTTCGGCTCTCCTTTCCGCTACGTCAGCGACCCATGCTCTCGTCAGCTTCAATTCCGAGGGGCACCTGCCACCAGAGGCACTCCTTTCCCTGTTGAACAAGGCCTCAGCCGACGGAAAGGTGACCCATTACAGCCAGCGATACCGGCGGTACCGCGCCGACAGCGACCGGGATGGGAGGCATTATCACCGTGACATCGCGCTTGAGCATCTGTATACGGTAAGGCTTCGTTAAACTTGGTTGCTTCCACGAGCCTCTAATCGTCAAAACGTCGTATCGGTGATAAGGTGTTATCCCCGCGCCAGTTGGGTCTATATAGGGCCAGGCAAAGGGATTACATTAGGCAAGTGAAGATGACAGCCACACCGCTGCAAAATCAGGGTGCTCAACCATTGGGCGCGGAGGGCTCGACACCGGATGATCAGGTGCCGGGAATTGATGCCGATCAGGAGATCATCGCCAAGGTTTTGGCGGGTCACAAGGATTCGTTCGGGGTTCTGATAACCCGGTATAGCGATCCCTTGTACCGACATGCACTTGGGATGACCGGAAGTCCAGATGTGGCGGAAGACTTACTCCAAGCGTCTTTTATTAAAGCCTATCAGCATTTGGGCGAAGTTCGCGGCCGATTTGACGCTTGGGTGTTCCGAATCGTCGCTAACTCGTGCAAGGATTGGCTGAAGAACATTCGGCGAACGCACGTGAGCTACGATGAGGACGATCAGCCCTCGACGTACTCGACGCCGGAAGAAGAGATGGATCGCAACGAGCTGCGTACGGATCTGCAGTTTGCTCTGGCCAGACTCGCTCCCTCGCTGCGTGAAGCGTTTGTGATGAAGCACGTAGAGGGGAGATCGTACGAAGAGATGGCACTGTTACTGGAAACGACCGTTGGCGCTTTGAAGATGCGAGTGCATCGGGCGCGAGAGGCCCTCCAACAACTGCTCGAGGAGAAGTACGCATGATTCGCGATGACGCTGGTTTCGAGAGCAACGAAAAAATCACGGGACGAGAGCCCCTTCAGAGAAAGGACAAGCCCGCCGAGCAGATGTACGATCGGGAGGTTCCGCTCAATGGAGTCTCTGGTCACACATTACTGCACGACTGGCTAGACGGCGAGGTAGACGCAATGCGCGCAAGTGAAGTCGAGGGCAAATCGAAGGTCGAGCTGTGGACCCGGATAAACGCCGAGAGCGAGATGCTCCGCCGTCGGGTCACTCCGGTGCACGTTCAGCAGCGGATCATGGCGGCCCTTCCCGACACACCCGGCACCGCCACAAGCTGGTGGAAGCACCAGGTC
Organism: Gemmatimonadales bacterium UBA4720; assembly: GCA_002404335.1. GTDB lineage: Bacteria > Gemmatimonadota > Gemmatimonadetes > Gemmatimonadales > Gemmatimonadaceae > UBA4720. The sequence continues at coordinate 11,251 of DHJM01000119.1, read as the reverse complement.
ACGATGACGCCTGTTTCGGCAATCGCGATTGGCGTGGCACTCCTCGCAGTAGGCGCTCTGATCATCCAGGCGCTCCGCTAGACCCGATTCTCCAAAGAAAACGCCCGACTCCTTGCGAGCCGGGCGTTTTTTTTGTCCATTTCACCGCTGCGAATCTTGCTCTCGGCGTGGACCTTGCAGCGCTGTGAGAACTCTGTACTGTACTCTGTACCGTATGGTGGATATAGTAGAGACCATCCCTGATCGGAGGCATCGAAGATGAAGAAGACCATCGCTGTTATCGCTTTAATGACCATCCCAGCCCTGGCTTCTGCTCAGGCTGGACTCTCGAAGATCCAGTTTCTGGCACTGCAGCAGGAGCTGCGCGACCAAGGCTGTGGGGTGACGAATGTCGACGGCCACTACGGCCCGCAGACCCGTCGCGCCATCGCCACTTGCGCCAAGAAATTCAACTCAGCGAACAACGCCGCGGCGCTGCTCACTGCGATGAACATCGGCTTCGGGCCGAACGACAATCCGCCGGCTGGTAAAACGGCCACGAGCGGATCGGGCGGTGGAATGGCTACCGAAGCGAAGGCTGAAGGCGAGGGCACGAAGACCGAGGTGAAAGAAGCAAAGAAGGCGGTCCATCACGCCAAGAAGAAGGCAGTAGCGAAGTAAACCTTCGCGGCGATGGAAAAAGCCCCGGCCGCGAAGTAAGCGCTGGTTCGGCGGCTCGCGCCGCCGGCCTGTTTATATCTCGAGGGACATCTGCACATTGGGGACGAGCGCCGGTTCAGGCGACTCGTCCCCTTCTTCGTCGTAGTGCCTCGACCAGCCGCGTACTCGGTACTTCACGCACAGCTTCTCGAAGAAGCGCGCGAGACCCTCTCGATATTTTTCGCCCGCGTACGCGCTCTTCCCGTAAGTATTGCGGTACCTCTCCGCCAGGTGCGGGAACTCCTGCTCGATAAAGGGCAGATAGCGCTTTTTCGCCGCGGACTGGAGCCGCACCGCGCAAGCGCCTACATAGGTGGCGCCGGCCTCTGACACTCTCTTCACCAAGGCTTCGAGATCGGACGGGTTGTCCGTGATGCCTGGCAGTACCGGCATGCAGTTGATTCCCGCATTGAGCCCCGCCTCGCAGAGCCGTGCCAGAGCGCGCACCCTCGATTCGGGCGTGGGCGACCTTGGCTCGAGCCGTCGCGCCAGCTCGCGGTCGAGGGTAATGAGTGAAATGTGGATGGAAAGATCCGAGATTCTGTTGACCCGTGAAAGCAGATCGATGTCGCGCGTGATGAGCGGACTCTTCGTGATGATCGACACCTTCAATCCCGGATGCTCGGCCAGCACCTCGAGAATTTCGCGAGTGACCCGGAATCTTCTCTCGGCCGGCTGGTACGGATCAGTCGCGGTGCCGATCACGATGGTCTCGCCGTGAAGCAGCCTGAGGTGCCGGTCGCTGCCGAACCGGAGAGTGCGACTAAGGACCTCAGGTGCGTTTCGCTTCACGAAGATGTTCCGCTCGAACGCGAGCCAGGGCGGCAGCCTGTTGTACGCTTCGCCCAGGACCTCGGTCATTTTCTCGTCGGTGGCGGCGCGCTCCATCACGTAGCGGTGCGTGTAGCGTGCGTAGCAGTAGGCGCAGCCGAACGCGCAGCCGATGTAGGGATTGATCGACCAGAACCCCATGCCGGTGCTCTCGGGACCGTTGAGGACGCTCTTGGCCGGCGAGGAGTAGTAGCGTATGTCCTTCTGCTCGCCGATGACCGGGAGCTGCCGGGCCGATTGCTCGTATGCTTCACCGAACAGGCTGGGGTCTTGGTCCTTCACTTACCGAAGATACCCCGAAGTCGATGCTGAGGCCAGATTGGGATCGATGCCTGGTAACCCGCGAGACTGTTGCCCCCCGTATGAAAGCTCTCAGCCGAGCAGCGTGGTTGGCCTAGAGCTCCTTGCTTCGGTATTCGATGCGCCTCCGAAGCGAAAGGCGTCAGAATGAAACGCCAAGGGCGGCACCATTCTGCGTGGGCCTCACGAAGAAATGGGAGTAGCTCGAATCGCGGGAAATTCGGAGAGCGTGGATCGCTGAGAGCCCTCCGAAGATGAGCGAGAGCTGTGTCTTGGAGAGCGACCCCGTCCGCGCCATCACGCTGATGTCGCTGACCGAGCCGTTGCGGCCGATCGTGACGTAGAAGAGGGTCGTGCCGATTCCGCCGGCGAGTAGTCCCCGCTCGAACGCTCCGCCGCGCGAGTGTGGGATGTCCAGGATGGCCTCGTCAATTACGGCCTGGGTCGTCAGTCCCGCCGCGGAAAAAAGAAACTGATCGTGTGGGTACTGGTTGCTGTCGATCCCCGAGAATACGGTGGGCCGTCCCTTGTCGAACCCGATGTACGGGTGAAAGCCGAGAGCGAGGGAGGTTAGTATGTGTGCGGTCTCGTGAGCGAGAAGACTCACGCCGGCACCGAGAGCTAACCTTTCCCAGTACCTGTCTGGCGGTCCGGGCGCCGCACCCGATGAGGACTGCTGCGCGCTTGCGATCGCGGGTAGGCCGGTGAGGAGCAGGACGCTTAGCATGCCCGAGATCATTGCGCGGTATGATCTCGAACTTATCTTCTTCGCCAAGCACTCTGCGTGGAGCAAGTAATCGATGGCTGAACGTTTATCCGACATTTCGATCCAGCGAGAGCTGGGGAATCTCCCGGGCTGGAGCCGGCGCGGAGAAGTGATCACCAAGACTTTTCAGTTCCGGGATTTCCTGACGGGGATTGCTTTCGTGTCGGCGGTAGCCAAAGCGGCGGACGCGGCCGATCACCACCCCGACATCGATATCCGTTACACGAAGGTCATCTGCACCTTGAGCACTCACTCCGCCGGCGGAATTACGCAGAAGGATCTCGATATGGCCGGGAAGATAGAGGTTGCGCAGCAGAAGATCAGTTAGTTCCGCCGGTTCCCGAGAACCCGCAGCACCGCCATGAACATGTTCAACAGGTCCAGATAGATCTGAACGGCCGCGCCCACGTACTCATCGGGCCCGTAGAAGTTGCGGAGACGCCAGGTGTCGAACACCAGCAGCCCGCTGAACAAGAGCACCGCCACCGACGCCAACCAGAGATCGACCATGGCGTTCTGGAAAAAGAAGTTCAGAAACATCGTGCCTATCAGCACCCACAGGCCGACGATGAGGAAACTTCCCCAGGCGCTGAAATCGCGGCGGCTCACAAAAGCGTAGAGCGTGAGAATTCCGAAGGCTCCGATCGTCAGCACCGCCGCCTGACCGATGAGCCCGGGCTGCGACCTTCCATAGAAGAAGAGCGCCGGAGAAATGATTACGCCCATCACGAAGTTGAAGAGCAGAACGAGGCCGATGTTCACCGGGAACACGGCCTTCTGGCGCGTGGCTAGCAGCAGCGGCGCCAGCGAGCAGAAGAACGCGATGAACGGGTGCCTTTGGACTGCCGCCATCAACTGCGGCTGCGATAGTCCGAATGTGGCGCCCACCATCGTCACCAGAACACTGACAAGCACCAGTGAGTAGGTCCGGCGAACGAGCGTGGCTCGCTCTTCGCCGGTACGGACCAACGTTCCCGTCTGATATGACACACCCATTTTGCCAGCTCCTAAGAGGGTCGAACGTGCGACAATATATTACCCCACATTTTCCGTTGCGATTCGGTCCATTAGCGCCGGAAGGTGTTTTATGTCGTCGAGAAAGTAGGTCGGCTTGTACGGCTCGAGCACTGACCGGGTGAAAGGACCCCACAACGCGGCGATCGTGATCACGCCAGCCGCGTTGCCCGACTTGATGTCGTGTGGCGAATCGCCGACGAAGACAGCTTCGCTGGCCAGGTATTCGAGCTTCTCCAGTGCCGCCTTAACCGGATAGGGATCTGGCTTGTGGATGTGCACCGAGTCGTAGCCGATCGCCACCTCGATGTAGTCGTCGGCTCCGATGAATTTGAGCCCGCGTTCCATCATCATGTTCCCCTTGCTCGTCACTACGGCCATCGGGTGACCGCGCTGGTAGAGAAGAGCGAGCGTGTCGATGACTCCCTCGTAGTGCGACATCAACTGGTCGTGATTCTCGTTCTGAAAGGTCCGGTACCGGTTGACGAGACGCTCACGATCTTCGTCCGACTCGACGTACGGCGTGAGCTGTTTCGGAAGGGGAGTACCCAGTCCCTCGATCCATTCGGCATCCGTCGGCTGCCGCGGCCGTCCCTGAAACGTGTGCTTCATCGACGCCAGCAGGAGCGCGATGGAGTCGATCAGCGTACCGTCAAGATCGAACAGGACTGCGTAGGGACGCACTTCGGTCATGCTGCCAAAGTAATCGCTCGCGGCGCGGCGTTGTAATGGGTGATTTAGGAGAAAGTAGCGTTGTAATGGGTGATTCCGGTCGCGATATTACGAGGACCATGTCCCCCCCCGCCGGTGCCGCCCTCCGCACGAGCTTCAGCAAACTCTTCGATGAGATCGGAACAGTAGATCAGGTCGGAATCGAGGAGCGCGTGGCAAAGTTCACCACTCGGAGCATCAAGAAGGGCTCCAAACTCTGGGGTCTGAAGACGGCGGTTTCCATGGTCGACCTCACCACGCTCGAGGGGAAAGACACACCCGGCAAGATCGCCTCGCTCTGCCAGAAAGCTCGGCGCCCCAGTGCCGATCCGGACGTGCCGCCGGTCGCGGCCGTCTGCATCTACCCATTTCTGGTGAAATACGCGGCCCGCTGGCTGGCCGATACGGCCATCAAAGTCGCATCAGTCGCGACTGCATTCCCGTCGGGACAGAGCCCGCTCCCGCTGCGTCTCGAGGAAGTGCGCACCGCCGTCTCGGATGGCGCGGACGAGATCGACATGGTCATCAATCGCGGGCTCTTCCTTTCCGGTGAGTTCAATGCGGTGCAGGACGAGATCAGTGCCGTAGTCGAGGCCTGCGGCGACGCGCAGCTCAAGGTCATTCTCGAAGTGAGCGAGCTCGACACGTACGACAACGTTCGCGCGGCTTCGTTTCTCGCGATGCAGGTGATTCGCCCCGGCGACTTCATCAAGACCAGCACCGGCAAGGCATCCGGGAGCGCGACGCTCGCCAACACGCAGGTGATGATCGAGGCGATTCGCGATTTCTATCTCGCGACAGGCATTGCGATCGGAATGAAGCCGGCGGGCGGGATCAGGACCGCGAAGCAGGCGCTTCACTACCTCGTCGCCGTCAAGGAGACGCTCGGTGACGCGTGGCTGAATTCGTCGCGCTATCGCTTTGGCGCGAGCTCGCTACTCAACGACTTGCTCCGCCAGATCGAAAAAGAAAAGACCGGCGCGTACCAGGCGCCCTATTACTTCACAGAGGCCGCCGAGAGCTACTGACATGACGACTCCAAGAGCTATTGCGCGGCCAGCGGCGACGACCAGCTCGGTTCCTCATCTGATATTCGGCGATCTGTGGGAGTACGATCCGGCCCCCGAGACCGCCGATCCGAAACTGAAACCGAGATACGATCTCTTCATCGGCGGGAAGTTCGTCGCGCCCAAGTCAGGGAAGTACTTCGACTCGATCAATCCGGCCACCGAAGAACCCCTCGCCCAGATCGCGCTCGCGAATCAAGGCGACGTCGACGCGGCTTATCAGGCCGCGCACAAGGCGTTCGGTCCGTGGAGCAGGCTCGCCGGAGCCGAGCGCGGCAAGTATCTCTACCGCATCGCGCGTCTCATTCAGGATCGCGCGCGCGAATTCGCGGTGGCCGAGACGATGGATGGCGGCAAGCCGATCAAGGAGTCGCGCGATTTCGACGTGCCGATGGCAGCCGCGCACTTCTTCTACCACGCGGGCTGGGCCGACAAACTCGAGTACGCGACGCCTGGAGCCACCGTCGTTCCGCTCGGTGTCATCGGTCAGGTGATTCCCTGGAATTTCCCCTTGCTCATGCTGGCGTGGAAGATCGCGCCGGCTCTCGCGATGGGAAACACGGTGGTGCTCAAGCCGGCGGAAACGACATCCGTCACCGCGCTCAAATTCGCCGAGCTGTTGATCGAGGCGGAGCTGCCGCCCGGCGTGGTGAACATTGTCTGCGGCGCCGGCGAGACTGGCGCGGCAGTTGTCACGCATCCCACCGCCGCGAAGATCGCGTTTACCGGGTCGACCGAGGTCGGCAAGATCATCATGCGTCAGCTGGCCGGCACCGACAAGAAGCTGACGCTGGAGCTCGGCGGAAAAGCGGCGAACATAGTCTTCGATGATTCGCCCGTGGACCAGGCGGTCGAAGGCGTCGTCAACGGAATCTTCTTCAACCAGGGACACGTCTGCTGCGCGGGGAGCAGGCTGCTCGTTCAGGAATCGATTGCCGAGATGTTCGTCGCGAAGTTGAAGAACCGGATCGACGTCCTGCGCGTTGGGAACCCGCTCGACAAGAACACGGACGTGGGCGCGATCAACTCCAAGGCGCAGCTAGAGCGGATCTCCGAGCTGGTCGACTCAGGCGTGACGGCGGGCGCGGAAATGTATCAGTCGGCGCTGTGTCACCTGCCGACGAAGGGGTTTTACTTCAAACCGACAGTATTTACCGGAGTCACACAGAGCCATCGCATCGCGAAGGAGGAGATCTTCGGACCGGTGCTCAGCGTGCTGACATTCCGTACCCTCGAGGAAGCAGTCGAGAAGGCGAACAACACGATGTACGGATTATCGGCCGGCGTGTGGACCGACAAGGGATCTCGGATTCTCAAGATGAGCACGCTGCTCAAGGCAGGCGTCGTCTGGGCGAACACGTTCAACAAATTCGATCCATCGTCGCCGTTCGGGGGCTACAAGGAATCCGGCTTCGGGCGCGAAGGCGGGCGCCAGGGTCTCATGGATTACGGGAAGGTCGTCTAAATGGCGCGCATTCCGGTCACCAAGACGCCCAAGGTTTACGTCGGCGGACAATTCATTCGCTCCGAGAGCGGGCGCGTTTTCCCAATTCAGAAGAAGCTGTCGCCGAAGGGTCAACCTTCTCTGCTCGCCAATATTCCCCAGTGCACGCGCAAGGATTTGCGCAACGCTGTGGAAGCGGCAGCCAAGGCCGGGCCTGATTGGGCGCAGCGCACGCCGTACAACCGCGGGCAGATCCTCTACCGGCTGGGCGAGATGCTGGAGTCGAGGAGCGCCGAGATGACTGACGCGCTCGTGATCTCCGGTGCGTCGACCAAGGCCGCGGCGGCGAAGGAAGTAGTCGCCAGCGTCGATCGTCTCATTTACTACGCCGGCTGGTCGGACAAGTACGAGCAGGTGCTCGGCAACACCAATCCCGTCGCCGGCCCGTTCTTCAACTTCACCGTCGCGGAGCCGATGGGAATCATCGGCATCGTCGCGGACGACGCATTTCCCCTGTTGGGACTTTTGAGTCAGATCGCGCCGGTGATCGTGTCCGGGAACGTCTGCGTCGCACTGGCGTCGGAGGAATTTCCGTATCCGGCGATCGTGCTGGGCGAATTGCTCGCCGTGTCGGATCTTCCCGGTGGGGTGGTGAATCTCCTAACCGGATTCAGGAAGGAGCTGGTGCCGACTTTCGCGACGCACACGCACATACGCGGGGTGAACGCGGTCGTGAGCCAGGAGGAGAAGAAGCAGCTCCAGCTCGGCGCGGCCGAGAGCATCAAGCGGGTGCGCGCGCGGAAGCGTGACGACGAGATCGACTGGACCGGTGAGAAGGCGCAGAGTGTTTACGAAATCCGGGACTTCATCGAGTTCAAAACGACCTGGCACCCAATCGGGGCCTGAGTAGCAGGATCCGACTACCGGACGTCGTGCACTTTCGGCGCGACCCGCTAGCTTCAACTCCTTCCTGCCGGATTTCTTCTACCACGTGTATCGGAATAACTAGCGGTGAACGCGATCGAGATGCGCGCGCTGCGCAAGGTTTACAAGGGTAGCGGAAGGTCCAAGCCCGGCGGCTCGTCCTACAGCGCGCGATGGGGTCCGCCCGGCACATCCGCGCCCCCGTCGGGCGACGTGATTGCGCTCGAGTCGCTCGATCTCGACATCGGCGCGGGCGAATTTTTCGGACTGCTCGGTCCAAACGGCGCCGGCAAGACGACCGCGATCGGGATTCTCACGACTCGCGTGCGTCCAACGTCGGGGAAGGCGACCGTCGCCGGCTCGGACGTGGTGGAGGATTCGGTGCGCGTCCGCCAGACGATCGGTGTCGTTCCGCAGAGGCCGAATGCCGACCTCAGCCTCAACGTGCTGGAGAACCTCCAGTTCCACGCCGCGTACTTCGGCATTCCGTTCGATGTCTCGACCAAGCGCGCGTACGAGCTGCTCGAGCGCATGGGCCTCTCCGAAAAAGCGTCATCAAAGATGGCGGAGCTATCGGGTGGGCAGCAGCAGCGACTGATGATCGTGCGGGCACTGATGCACGAGCCGGACATCCTCTTCCTCGACGAGCCGACGGTGGGGCTCGATCCGCAGGCGCGCCTCGACCTGTGGGACATACTGCTCGATCTGCACAAGCGCGGTCGCACGATCGTGATGACGACGCACTACATGGACGAAGCGGATCGTCTCTGCGACCGGTTGGCGATCATCGATCATGGCAAGCTGCTGGCGCTCGACACTCCCCGAGCGCTCAAGGCAAAGGCACCAGGCGGCACGCTGATCGAACTGGTGCTGGATGGCGACGCGCATCCGGCAGCGGAGATCGCCGAAACCATAGACGGAGTCAGCAGGGTGGAAGCACAGGATGGAATACTCCGCGCTCACAGCAGCCGCGGCGGACAGATTCTGCCGGCACTGATCGAAGCGGCCGAGACCGCGGGGCGCACGGTGACGGATATCCACTTGCTGCAGCCGAGTCTCGAGACGCTGTTCGTGTCGCTGACGGGAAGGAAGCTCGTATGACGGCCGCCGTGATGGCCGCCCCGCGAGCGGAGGTGACCGCGTCGTCCATTGTTTTGGCACTGCTGCGCCGCGACATGCGCGTGGCGCGCCGCGAGCTCCCTTTTTTCCTTCTGCGCACCACGATGCAGCCGCTGATGTTCGTGGTGGTGTTCGGGTATCTGTTGCCGAGGATGGGATTCATGGGGCGGGGGTACACGACTGCGCTCCTGCCGGGTGTGCTGGCGATCAGCCTTACATTTTCCAGCATTCAGTCGGTGGCGCTGCCGATGGTGCAGGACTTCGGGTGGACGAAGGAGATCGAGGATCGACTGTTGGCGCCGCTTCCGATATGGTTGGTGGCGGCCGAGAAGATCGTCTCGGGCGTGCTGCAGGGAATTGTCTCGGCTCTGTTCGTGCTGCCGGTGGCGCGGTTGATCATGGGACCGATTCCGAATCTCACATTCGGGCACTTCGGTACCGTGCTACTCATCACGATACTTGGCGCGGCCGCGTTCTCCTCGCTCGGATTGTTTCTTGGCACCGCGATCCAGCCGCAGCAGATCGGACTCCTGTTCGGCGTGATCCTGGCGCCGATGATTTTTTTCGGTTGCGCGTATTATCCGTGGCAGGGGCTGAGCACGGTGCCGATCATGAAATACGCGGTGCTGATCAATCCGCTCGTCTACGTCGCGGAGGGAATGAGGGCGGCGCTGACTCCAACGGCGCCGCACATGCCGCTTCCGATCGTGATCGTGGCGCTGATCGTGGTCACGGCAATCTTCTGGATTCTCGGCATGCGAAGCTTCATGAAGCGGGCGGTGGGATAACACCGTAAACGCGCTGAAGACGACTAGGCCTCGTGATACTCGCGCTCCTTCTCGTCACTGCGTTCTTCCGAACTCTGGGATTGAGATCGTTCAGGAAGCTGGCTGTCGTCTGGTTCGACAAGTGGTCGGTCGGCTGATTCCAAGGGTGGTCGGTCTGCTGGGTCCATGCGGGGCGCGCGTGGCAGTGAGAGCGTAAACGTCGAACCTTCGCCGACTACGCTCTCGACCGTGATCTTTCCATCCATCGCCTGGGCGAGATCCTGGCTGATCGCCAAACCAAGTCCCACTCCCTGAACCGGCTGGTTGAGACGACGCTCGGCCTGAACGAACGGGTCGAAGATCCGGTCGAGTTTTTCGGGTGAAATTCCGGGCCCCGTATCCGCGACTCGAATCTCGATGCAATTTCCAACGAACTGGCTCGAGAGAGTGATGGTGCCGCCGGACTCGGTGAACTTCACGGCGTTGCCCAGCAGGTTGATCACGATCTGCTGCAGCTTTTCCGGATCGGCGAGGACCGAGGCCGATTTGCCGGCGCCCTTGTACGAATAGTGGAGACCCTTAGCCAGAACCTGCGGAGCAATCATCGACTCTGTGTCGCGCAGCGCCTCGTCGACGGGGACGGCGGTCATACGGTATTCAGTCTGGCCCGCATCGACCTTTGCGAAATTCAGCACGTCGTTGATCAGCGTAAGGAGATGCTGCTGGCTGCGCCTGATGCGGGCGATATCCTGGGCCTGGTCGGCATTGAGAGGACCGCGGATACCCATCGCGAGCAGCTCGGCGTA
>DHJM01000119.1:0-625 GCA_002404335.1 Gemmatimonadales bacterium UBA4720 | reverse complement strand
CTTCGATGTCGACCGCGATGCCGACCCAGGCGTCGACCTTTCCCGAGTCATCGCGACCAGGCCGGCCCCTCGCCAGAAACCAGCAGAAGCTTTCGTCCTTTCGACGCAACCGGAACTCGAACTCGTAGCGCCCCTCTTCATCCGCGCTTTGCAGGCTGGCGACGACGCGCTCGCGGTCGTCCGGATGAATTGCGGTGGTCCACCCGTAGCCGAGTGTCTCTCTCTCGGAGAGGCCGGTGTACTCGTACCAGTACGGATTGCTGTAGGTGATGTGTCCGTCCGGTCGGCCGAACCACACAACCTGGGGAGCGAGATCGAGCAGATTCTCGAACCTGCTGCTCGTCGTGTTGGTCCAGCGAACGAACCGTGTGGCAAGGAGGGCGATCGCCAGGAGAGCGACGCTCGAGATGGCGACTATCAGCCCGAGCTGGTCTGACCCGAAAACGAAATAGCCGGTCGGTTTCCAGCCGGCTGGCCCGCCCGTGAATTGGGCGGCGGCCATCCCCGTGTAGTGCATCCCTGCGACCGCCAGGCCCATGAGCAGCGACGCTGCGGTCTTCTTGTAAGGCGCTCCCGGTTCCGAGCCAGGCTGGAGCAGATTCCGGGTGAGAGCGAGGGCCGCGAA
>DHJM01000054.1:2576-4579 GCA_002404335.1 Gemmatimonadales bacterium UBA4720 | reverse complement strand
CCTAACGCCTAGCTAACCTGCGAGCGAGTCGAACAAAACGCGAGCGCAGCGAGCTTCCTTGGATCGCTCGTCAGGTTCAGCGGTCGTTAGGCGCCGTCAGCGTTGCCGTTTAGACATCGTTCGCCGAAACAAGGTGAGGTCGATGTACTCACCCATGGCCTTGTAGCCCGCGTCGCTCGGATGGAGATGGTCTCCCGAGTCGTACGCCGGCAGGAAGCGGTCTGGCTGCGACGGATCACGCGTCGCGGCCTCAAAGTCGATCACGCCGTCGAAGGCGCCGCTAGTTCGGATCCACTCGTTCACGGCCCGGCGCTTGGCGTCGACGGCGGCGGTGACTGGACGCGTCATGTTGGCCATCGGCGTGAGTGTGGTGCCGAAGATCACGAGCCCACGGTCGTGAGCCCTGCCGATGAGTTGCTGATAGCCGAAAATGACGTCGTCCGCCGTCACGTTGTCGCGCGGGTCGGGACTCGCCGTACCGCGCCCCAGGTCGTTGATCCCTTCGAGCACGATCACGTGCGTCACGCCGGGCTGCATGAGCACGTCGCGATCGAAGCGGGCGAGTGCGCTTGGGCCGGTGATCGGCGAGAGGACGCCGTTACCCGCGATGCCGGCATTGACCACCGCCTTGGCGGGCTCCTTCGAGGCGAGCAGTCGGCGCGCCAGAACATCGGGCCAGCGGCTGTTCGAGTCGGCCGACGACGCGGCGCCGTCGGTGATGGAGTTGCCGATCGCGACGATGACGCCTGTGGCGCGCGCGTTGACGACATCGACGCCGGCGAGCCAGAGCCACTGCCTGATCGTCGTGTCCGTATGCATGGACGTAGCGGCCGTGAAATCACCGGCCGACGACACGTAGTTTGTCTGCAGGCCCAGCGCATGGCGTGTCGTCGCACGGATCGTGTCCTTCACCCACATGCTGATGGCGATGTCGGTGAGAGACGGCACGAGCATGTCGATCGGGTCGCTCACGATCACGGCGCCGCGTCTCAGTGTCACCGATGTGCGGCCACTAAACGTGATCGCCTTGTCCGTGCCAGCGCGAATGGCCGCGCCGGTATCACGAATGGCGACGTGGGCGGCGCCGATTACCAGCGGGCGCTCGCCGTACTCATTAGTGAAGCGGATCCGCAGTCGATCGCCGCCGAGTGTAGTGCGCATGATCTGGCGGACCGTGCGATTGACGTAGGTCGGCACGCGATCGACCGAATCGGGCGGGGGTTTCGGCGGCGCGGCGAACGGTGAGGGTGCCCAGGTCGCGAGCCAGCGGGCGGGTTGTTGCGCGCCCAGAGGCAGTGCGACGATCATGCTGGTAACGAACAGGATTCTGCGCATTGGGGAAGGTTGAGTGGCGATCAGGGAGAACTCCTCGTCCTAACGCCCTAGTTCAGCAGCGAGCGATTCTAGTCTAGATGTGATCAACCCTAATTCCTTAAAGCGAGCGCTCGTCTGCTGCAACGATCGTTAGGCAGGCCGTGCGCTTGCAGAGTTCGGGCGTTCGTCACGCCACCGGCCGGTTGGTTTGATTTCTTCGCATCATCCCCGCGGTGCGCAGACCAACGACGATGCTACCGACTACGAGAGCTATAGTGAAACGCGGCTCCATTTCCCGCAAGTCGGCTATTCCAAAGATTATAGCAAAGCAAAACGCAGTAGTGAGAGCGCCGCCAAGAAATCCTATGATCAGCGCACCCCAATAGTGTTGGGTGAAAGGCCTGACCAAACCCACGCTCAAACCACCCAGCATCCCGAAGCTGATCGTGACGACAGCGAGCCAGAGGAGCGACCGTTCGCCGTAAACTGCGCGACCGCGAACCAGTATCGCTACGCCGAGTACTGCGCAGAAAACGACGCCAAGTAGCGTTCCGCGCCTCGCGCCCCAAGCGAGGTCGGTACCTAGACTCTTTCTGGACAATGCGAGATAAATATGGTTTGCTCTGCCTAACGCCCTAGTTTAGCTGCGAGCACACTACCACCATCGCGGCGAAGCCGCATCCGAAAAG